>JBGTRP010000048.1:0-16975 GCA_041940685.1 Acanthopleuribacteraceae bacterium | reverse complement strand
CGGCTGACCGCCCCTCCATTTTCAAAGAATATCCTGCAAGATCTCATGCCGGCCCTCGAGTCGGCGGGCAAGTCAACACAAGCAAGCACTGATCACGTTTCATCGTCAAAGCTCCGACACGGGAGAAGGCTAACCTCGCTCCCGTGCATTTGTCGCGCATCGGTCGATCGAGTCAAATCGGGCGATTGGATGCCCGGGGGAAGCGGGAACTGGGGAGGACCCGCTTCCTCCGACTTTCTTTTTATCAATAGTAAAGTTTGAGTGTAGATTCAGGGAATGCAAGGTCTTTCAAGACCTGCAGATAGGTGGGAAAAGGTACTGGCACAGCTTCATCGTCAAGACTCCGAAGAGTAGGGAGCCGGTTTTCCGGCGCCCAACCGTTCCGCATCGGCCGAACGGGGCAACTCGCAAGGCTGGATGCCCGGAGGTAGCGGGAACTGGGGAGGACTCGCTACCTCCGGATTTCTTTTTATGCGCCAGAAAGAAAGCTACTTTTCCCTCAAGGCGGCATGGGCTCGTTTGAGCTTGATGTCCGCAACCCGACCGGGTTGTCCGCACCATTTCGGCGCCGCGGGCAACGGAAGGAATCTTGTGCTTTAATCAAGGCGGCGGCCAAGGGTGGAGGTTCCTTCCCTAGCGTTCGCCAGATGTCTTTCCTCAAGGGCGCCCATGTTTCCCACTACCCTAGCGGAACTGGTCCGGGTGACCGGCGGCATGCTGATTCGCGGCAAACCCACGCTGCGAATCGAAAACCTCTGCACGGATACGCGCCGGCCCATGGGCCGAAACGCGGTGTTTCTGGCCTTGCGAGGCCAACACTATCGCGGCGCCCAATTTCTACACGAGGCGGAGAAGAAAGGCGCGGTCGCGGCCATTCTAGACGAGGACACGCATCCGGAAACCACGCGCTTGGCGCTGATCCGGGTGGACAACGGAACCCGAGCCCTGCAGGCCCTGGCCCGGGCCCATCGCCAGGCGGTGAATGTCCCGATCCTGGCGATCACGGGCAGCAACGGCAAGACCATTCTCAAGGATTTCCTGGCGCCGATTCTCAGTCGGAATCGAACGACATTTGCGAGTCCCGGCAGCTACAACAGCCAGGTCGGCGTGGCCTTTTCCCTGCTCCGCATTCGGACCGGAACGGAATTGGCCATCATCGAGGCGGGCATCTCCCAGAGGGGAGAAATGGCGCATCTGGCGCGCCTGATCCAACCCGATTTCGGAGTGCTCACCAATATTGGCATGGCTCACTTCGAGGGCTTCGGATCACGCGAAACCATCATGCGCGAAAAGTTGATTCTATTCGAGGAGTTGGATGGGAATGGCTGGTTGCTCTTGCCTCCCGATCCGTTATTGAAGCCCTCGGTCACCAAAAAGTTTTTCTGTCCGGTCAATCGTTTCAACCAGGATTCCAGCTTGCCTGTGATTCAGGAGGTGGTCTCGCTCGGGCCCGCCAGGTCCCTGCTCAAGATCCGCTTCCCCGAGGGCCTGATTCTGGACCTCCGCATCCATATCGACTACTCCTGGGGCCCGGTGTTCGACACGATTGCCGCCGGCCTCGCCGCGGCATACAAATTGGGCCTGGCGCCCTTGGAAATCGTGGAGGCGGCGACGGCTTTTGAACCGCCCCTCAACCGCATCGAAATATGGAAGTCCCAGCCAGGCGCCGTTCTGGTCAACGACAGTTACAGTTCGGATCCGGTTTCCACCCAGTCCTGCCTGAACCTGTTGGACCATTACCAAAACCGCCGCAAGGTATTTATCTTCGGCGGCATGGGGAAGCTGGGTTCTCAGAGCGAATACGAACACCGCATCATCGGCGAGACGGCCGCGCGCAAGGGCGTGGACGTTTTGATCACCGTGGGTGGACTTCCCCAAGCAACCACCCGCTACCTCCGCCAACACCGGCCACAAGCCGAGATCTATGAAATTGACACGGTGCCCGATCTCATCGACTTCGTGGAACGTTTTTCCACCAGCAATGACTGCATCGTGATCAAAGGACCTCGCGATCTCAAGTTGGAGCAGATTTCCGAACGTTTCAAAACCAAGCTCACCCAAACCGCGTATTACATCAACCTCTCCAAGATTCGGGACAACCTCTTCGCCTTTAGAGAGCACATCCCCAACGGATGCAAAATCCTGGTGATGCTGAAGGCCTTCGCCTATGGCATGGACGCGGTGCAAATCGCGCGCTTCTTGCGGCCCCATGTGGATTATTTCGGCGTGGCTTACGCCAAGGAGGCGGTCGCCTTGCGGCGCGGCGGCATTCACGGCCCCATTTTGGTTCAATTGGTGTTACCCGAGGATTTCGGGGAGGTGATCCGGCTCGCGCTGGAACCGGTGCTTTTCGACCGCGATATCGCGGAATCGCTGGCGCGCGAGGCCCGAAGGCAAGGCAAACAAGTCGCGGTTCATATCAAAGTGGATACCGGTTTGGGCCGTTTCGGGGTGTTCCCCGAGGAGGCCGGCGAATTCGCCGCCTTTGTGGAAGGACTGGGGGGCTTGCAAATTGTGGGGCTCATGACCCATCTCTCCACCGCCGGCAACCCCCGGGAGGACGACTTCACCAAGAATCAGATGCGGCGATTCCAGGACTGCGTCGCCGACCTGCGAAAACGGGGCATCCGCCCGCCACTGATACACGCGGCGAATACTGCCGCCTGCATGCGTTTCCCCGAGTCCCATTTCCATATGGTTCGCCTTGGACTGGGGATTTACGACGTCAACCCCGTGGCGCCGGAATCGCTCAAGCTATCGCTGCAATGTCCCATTGCGCTGGTGAGCAAGATCGGCATGATCCGCACCCTGCCCAAGGGCCATCCCGTCAGTTATGACAAGCTGTACGTCACCGAGCGGGAGAGCCGCGTGGCGCTTCTGCCCATCGGCTATCACGACGGTCTCAGCGCCCGCTTGGCCAACAGGGGCTATGTCTTGATTCGCGGCCGGAAGGCGCCCATTCTGGGTGCGGTGTGCATGGATTTCACCATGGTGGATGTAACCCATATTCCCAGGGCCGCCGCGGGCGATGCCGCACTGGTGTTCGGCAGTTGGCGCGGTGACGGAATTCCCGTGGAAGAGGTGGCCGAGCTGGCGCACACCAACGCGCACAACCTGCTTTGCCGCTTAAGTGATAGAATTCAGCGAATTTATATTTTAGAGGATGATTAGCGCCTCGGCCGGACCTGGCCAATGGCCCTATTCGCCTCTTGAGGAAGAACCCTTCATGAATCCGGCCATTCATCCTCGTGACCTGAAAATCGCGATATTTTTTGGCGGCGGCTCCAACGAACGCAATATCAGCCTGGACAGCGCCCGCACCTTTTTTGACGCCATCCGCAAGGTGGCGGATGAGGACAAAATCCTTTTGGTTTTTATCGACTCGCGCCATCGCTTTCACCAACTGGAAGCCGCATGGATGTATTCCAATACCATCGAGGATTTTGAAAAACGTCGGCATCGCGAATTGTCCACCACGGAGCTCCAGAGCATTATTACAGGCTTCGACGTGCTTTGCCCGGTGGTTCACGGCGAATTTGGCGAGGACGGCCGACTCACCGCCATGTTCGAGGCCGCGGGAAGACGCGCCTACGTGGGGGCCCCCGCCCGGTCCCTGGCGCTTACCCTCGACAAGCACCGCTCCGTGGCAAAACTGGCGGACCTTGGATTCGCCACCGTGCCCAATCTATTGGTCACCCAGGATCAGTGGCGCGGCGATGCGGATGCGGTCCTCGAGAAGGCCCGCGCCCAAATCCCCCTGGACTCCCGCGACCGCTTGGTCGCCAAACCCAACAACCGGGGCTCTTCCGACGGCGTGAGCCTGGTGACCTTGGAGCAACTGCCCAAGGGCCTCGACAAGGCCTACTCCTTCACCGACCAAGCCTTGCTGGAACAACGCATCCTAGGCAGGGAATTTTCACTGATCGTTTTAGGCGACGGCCATGGCAGGGTGGTTCCCCTCCTGCCCACGGAGGTGGAGGTGCTGGAGACGGCCTTTGAAGCGGGCGATGGCATCTATTCGCGCAATAAAAAGTATATGCCGGGCTCCGGCGCTTTTCACCACACGCCCGCGCGGGAGCCGGACGCGGTGCTGACTCGGATCCGCGAGGAGGGAGCGCGGCTCTTCACCGCTTTCGGAATGGAGGATTGGGCGCGTTTCGACGGTTTTATCGATGCGCGCGGCCGCATAATCTGGTCCGACCTGAACGGCATCCCCGGCTGCGGCTTGGATTCCTTTCTCTTTCAACAGGCCGCGCTGTTCGGTCTCGGCCACCGCGAGGTGTTTCTGGTCCTCCTGGCCGAGGCACTGCGCAAAGAGGACCGCGCGCTGGAGCATGTGCCCGCTGCCGCGGAATCCGATTCCGCCAAGCGGATCGCCGTGCTGGGCGGCGGCGCCTCCACCGAGCGCCATGTTTCGCGCATGAGCTGGTTCAATGTCACCCAAAAGTTGCGCGCCCTCGACCGCTACCGCATCCATTCGGTCTACCTGGACAAGGACGGCCACTTTTGGGAGGTTCCCAACTTCGCGGCGCTCCAGCACACCGTCAATGAAATCGATTATCTTTTGGAGCGGCAGGAGACCTACAGGCGCGCGGTTCGGCTGGCGGCCAAGCTCAAGGGCGACAGTTTCGCGCCTTTTGGACGTTTCGCGGAGGCGAGCAACTTTGCCCCGCGCCGCCTCGCCCTGGAAGAGTTTCCTCAAAAATTCGATTTTGCCTTTCTCGCCCTGCATGGCGGCATCGGCGAAGATGGGACGCTGCAAACGAGGCTGGAGGCGCTGGGCCTGCCCTACAACGGCAGCGGCCCGGAAGTCTCCCGCCTATGCATGGACAAAACCGAGACCAACCGCCTCTGCCAAGAGCTCGCGATTCCCGGATTCGAGGCGCCGGGTCAACGCCTCATCCGCTTGGCCGAGGTGGATGCCTTCCTGGCCGACAAGGGCTTCAGCCCCGAAGACTGGCGCATGTTGAGCGGGAGAGTGCGCCAAAAGCCCGATATGGCGGCCCTTGTAAAAAGCCCGCAATACCTCCGTTTTCAAGACATTCTGGCCGACTGGTGCGCGCGCCTCTGCCAAAGCCTGAACTCGCCACACGGCCTGGTGCTCAAGCCCAAGGGCGATGGCTGTTCCAGTGGCGTGATGGTCGCGCGGCGCCCCGAGGTTCAGGCGCCGCTCTATCTGTTGTTCGCCCGCTCAGGAGTAGAGAAAATTCCGCTCCGATTGCTCTATGAAAGCATTGCCGACGAAGACCGTTACCTGCAACTGCCCATCATGGAGGAGTTGATCGCGGAACGCTACCTGGGCAATCCCGAACGGCCCGGCGAATTCCTGGAAATGACAGCCGGCGTTCTGGGCCGGCAGGGCCATTTGACCGCGCTGTTGCCCTCGGAAACCCTGGCCGAAACGGATGTGCTCTCCCTGGACGAAAAGTTCAACAAGGGCGTGGGCGTCAACCTCACGCCACCGCCCTCGCTGGAAGCGGCCACCGTGGCATCCATTCGCGAGCGGGTCAAGCTGTTCGCGGACAAACTGGGCATCGATGGCTACGCTCGTATCGATATCATGTACCAGGTCCCCGAGGATCGCATGTACCTGATCGAGGTCAACACCCTGCCGGGCCTGACCTCGGCGACCATTCTCTACACCCAGGCCCTGACAACCCCGGAGGTGCGCTTGAAGCCATCCGAGCTCCTGGACCGCATCATCGAGTTGGGTTTGGCGTCCTCCCGCCAGGAGCAAAGCTCTGCCGGGAGACCTTGAACCCATGAACCTCCCCCCTTCCTTTTCCTTTTTGGGCGCCGCCTATTTCGCCTTGCAGGAAGACACGCGGTTCCTGCAATTCCTCGACGAGGGCCAGCGCCTGTATGGCGGCAACCAACCCGTCAGCCGGCTCAACGCGCTGCCCGCCTTCTCGCTCTTGACAGAGGTGGAAGCCTCACTCGCGGAACAGCTCGGTATGGAGGCCGCCTGCCTCTACTCCAGCGGGTTCCTGGCCGGAGTCGCGTTGCGCCAACATCTGCTCGACAGGGCGCGCGAGTCGGGTTGGCGCCTGCTCTCCAGCGAGGATTGCCATCCCTGTCTCGCTCCGTTGACGGTCCACAAAGGGCCCGCCCGGACAGGCGCCGAAACCCTCGACCAACTCGCACGGGAGGGCGTCCGCAACTGGGTGGCGCTCTGTAACGGTGTGGATATCTTCCAGGGCGTTCCCGATCCCGCCTTGGACGATGGCGTCTTCACCGAGGCCCTTTGGCGGGTGGTGGATGTATCCCATGGCGTCTTCATCTGGGACCATCGTCATATCATTTCCAGCCTGGGCCGCCCAGGCGGCCGAACCCTGCTGATGGGATCGCTGGGAAAGGCCGGCGCTTTTCCCGCGGGCTTTGTCGCCGGCCCCGAGGAAATGATCAAGAGCCTGCGTCGCGGGGAAATCTTCAACGCGGCCTCTCCCCCTCCCGCCGCCCACGCCCACGCGTTTCATGCGGCGGCGAGTTTGCGCCGCGAGCAGCGCGCCCGCTTACAGGCTTTGATGGGCCGGGCCGATGCGCTGTTCGCCATTGACCGCCCCGAATCCCCGCGTTTTCCCGCCTACCCGCTTACCCCGGCCAATGAGGCGACCTTCGATGCATTGTGCGGCCAGGGATTTCGGCTCTCCTTCCTCAGCTACCCCACGCCCGAGGCGCAAAAATCGCTGCGCATGGTCCTGAACGCCGCCATTCCCGAGGCCGCGCTCATTCAATTGGTAGAACTGCTGCATGCGAAGGGCGTCCGGTATTCCCAGCCCATGACCAAAACGGTCCGTTGGCGATTTTCTCCCTGATGGAAAGCCGCTCTCCTCCAGTTGGAGTTCATCAAAATCCGGAACAGCGCTTGCCAGGCCCAGCCGAAATCGCGTACATTGGAGGGGCTCCGGAAACGGATGTATGGCTTGTTCGAAGAGGATTTTCAATTTGCCGAAAAAGCTCCCCACCATTGGAATTTTGGGCGGCTTGGGCCCCTATGGCGGCCTGATCCTGCATCAAAAACTATTGGACCTCACGCCCGCCCATACGGATCAGGAACATTTGCCGGTAATCCACGTCGCCTTCCCCGGCGCAGTAAGCGACCGCACCCGTTTCTTGTTGACGGGCGAGGGCCCCAACCCGGCAGAGCAGATTTTCCCGCTGGTTGAGATGCTGGCGTCCATGGGCGCGCGTTTCGCCGCCATCGCCTGCAACACCGCCCATGCGCCCGAGATCTTCAAACCCCTCAAAGCCCGTGTGCGCGAGGCAAAATTGCGCATCAAGCTGGTCCACATGATCCACGAGGTGACGGCCTACCTGAAAAGCCAGGCGCCGGTCATGAAGCGTCTCGGTATTTTTTCCACCATGGGCACCTACCGCACCCGCCTCTACCATAGGGCGCTCAAGAAGGCGGGCTTTACCCCGCTGTTCCTGAACGAGGGCGATCACGAACGGCTCATCCATCAGAGCATCTACCACCCGGAATGGGGCATCAAGGCCCGCGCCAACCCCATCTCCTCGCGCGCCCATTACCGCCTCATCGAGGGCATGGACCTGCTCGCGGCCATGGACGTGGACGCGGTGCTCCTGGGCTGCACCGAGCTTTCCTTGGCCACGCCCTTCCTCTCCCAACACCCGCTGCCGCTCATCGACCCCACCACCATCCTGGCCCGCGCGCTGATCACCCGCGCCGTTCCCGAATGGGAGCTGCGGCCCCAGTCGGTGGAGGATGCTTAATTCCCTCATCAAGAAAAGTCCCTTTGGGGTGGGCACTTTCGAAACAAAGATTTTAAATAAGGTTGGGTAGAATTTTTGGGCTAATATCTACCATTTAAAGGAATTCACCAATCCTTTTATCTTCTCAACCGCGGTTGATGGCGTCTGATTCTTAACACTATTGAGCATGGTAATCATGGGCTCAACGCCCCCATCAGAAACCTCAACACCCAGAAAGTTTGCCAACCACAACATCATCACCGCGTGATCAGGTTTTTCTTGTTGGTTGTTTTGATGCCAATTTCCCAATGGCGTAAGCTCACCCTCCTTGCAAAGAATGGCAAGAATCTCACCCTGAAACCCTTTCAAAGTCACAATATTATTTCCACTCTTATTGCTTAACCTTTTGGCTATAACTATTAATTCTTCCTTGAACTGTTTTTTTTCTATACCCAATAATCGTGCAACCTGCTCACCAACCTCATCGCTTAGTGGATCTAATGATGAGTCCTCAAAATAAGTTCCACCATTTTCAAGTACAGCAGGAGGTATTGCAGGAGCAAACATCCACGAACTCGCGAGAAGCGCCTCGATCCATTTTTCCGTATTCCTTCCGAACTGGCCGTCAAATTGGGTCCCTTTGACTAAAATTTGAATGTATAGAGTTATGAGATAATGCAAGTCCACTTGGTTTGGCTCGCCTTCTAAAAAGCTATACAACCATCTATTTTTTTGTGGCCCTAAATTACATTTCAAATAAAAGGCAGATACTCCGCGAGCAATAGGGTTCTTCAGATAGACCGTGGTTTCATCATCCGAATGTTCTAAAGCATACAATATATCCTTTCTGGCATTAAGGAGCGCATGAGCCAATTCAACAATTTCCCTCGCGAAGGTGGTTGGTCCCATTCGCAAACTAACAAGCAGGGCCCAAGGATATTCAATGCCATCCATCCACCGGGGCAGGTCCGGCGAATACTCCTTTTCGTCACTACACCAGGAAGGTAAAACGATTCCTCCAGGTTCGTTTTCAATGATGTGAACTTTGGATTCAGGTTCCAATGGAGAGTTTGGTTGATTCCCGCCAAACCAATCCGCTTTTTTTACCAACCCATACCAAAGCGAGGTGCCGATTATGACCATAATTACCGAGGAAGCCAACCATTTCTGCCATTTCAAAAACCAAAATAGGCATCTCGCTAAGATTTTTTTATGAGGATTGGCAACAATGACCGGGCCATTCATTTTCAAGTGTGGCTTTTCCCGCTCCCTACTTCTTGACAAATACTTTTTCCATGACCTGACCGGGGAACCAGGACGTTGATGGGAGGTATGGTTGCGATTATTTCCCGTACCACTCGAACGGGACAGTTCCAAGGCATTCACTTTTCCCCGCAGCTTCTCAAAAGCCCGATTGTTTTTTTTGGCCATCGCATCCATTTGCCTTTGAAACTTGACAGGAATCTTATTTGCTTCCTCAATATCGGATTGGAATTTCGTTAGAGACTCGTTAAAAAATCTGTCCATTTTCTTCTCATTCTTTTCAAATCGTGAAATGAGCGTTTGGACATTTTTTTCCAGTTGGACGACCTTCAACTGCAATGCTTCAAAAGTATCCCGAATCGTTGGCCTGTTTTCACCGACGAACTCTTGCCTCCGATTTTGGCGAAATAGGGTGAGGCAAATCTTCTTTGCCAAATTTGCCACGGCCTCACGCCATTGCTTGGAGCCCGGCTCCTCGAAGCGCATCTTGGTCCAATCCTGCCTTTGCCTCGTCGCAATTTCCCGAACAAGTGGATCTCGAATCTTTGCGTGGTCTTTTTGGTCCAGGGAGGAATAGGGAATGTAGTACACGGGCAAAACCAGATCCGACCTTCCCAGTTTTTGCTCTCGTTTTAGGAACCGCTCCAACTCCCCCCGACAGTGGGGACTTTTAAAAAACTTGGGCGTAATGATGGGAATCAGAAACGTGGTGTGATCCAAGGACTCCTCGAGGCGTTTCTCCCATTTTTGACCGATATGGATATCCTTGACGTCTTGAAAAATCTCGAATGGCTCGCCCGTTTGAGACTGCAGCTCATTGGCCAGGAGTAAGCACAATTTGCTCAACCGCCCATCATCATGCCGGTCATCGTGCCGCGAATAGCTGAAAAACGCGGCGGGGTTCACCTTCTCCATGATTCCGAGACTCCTCTTTTCGCGAAAAGCACATCTTACCAAAAAACAGCTTGATCCTATTGCCAGTTTAATGAGGGCAGCCTGTCGGCCATCGAAACTTACATTACTTAACAGGTAAGCCACTTTTTCTTTTTATCTCGGTTTTCTTTGAGGCATCGGGGCGCAACTCTGCTTTCCAATGGTTTCTGCCGAAACCGCATCATTACCATTTGGTAACGGGGTCGGGGGATGGGGCCGGGTTAGAATGGATGGGAACCCGCATGGATCCGCGATTTTTTATGAGGGCCGTCACATTCGTTGGATTCTTTCACCGCCCGTGCGGGTCGGCGAAATATCCTTCGGGAAGCTCCTGTTTCCACCATCAATTCGCGATCGACCTTCCGGATCCGCAACTTCCATCCCCAAAATGAGGAACGCCTTGAACCAATCACTCTATGACAGGCTACATTCCATACCCCAACGCCGGAGCCTTCCCGCTTTCCTGTTGATCCTGCTCGCGGCGCCGCTACTGCACGCGGGCGCCTGGGTCCCGGGCAGGGGCGAAACCTATTTAAAATTCTCGGCAAATCTATTTAAGAGCGACGCCAATTTCGATATCCATGGCGACCGTTTCGAACCGCTCGCGGGGTTCGAGGGCCAGTTCTCCCGCTTCCGCGACGAAAACCTCTCGCTCTACTTTGAAACCGGGCTCGGCCATCGGTTGGCCCTGTTCGGCAACCTCACCTACAAGGAGATCGAGCAGCACACCCGCACCGCGGCCCTGGATCTGCGCCTGACCAACAGCGGTTTCGCCGACGTGGATCTGGGCCTGCGCTACCAATTGACCGAGGGCCGCAATGTCTGGAGCCTGGCCTTCCTCTACAAGCTGCCCTATCTCTACGATGATGAAAACTTTTTCGCCCTGGGCAATGATCAGGAAGACTTCGAGGGCCGGCTGCTGTACGGCCGTAGTCTGCCGCGCGGGTTTTACGCGGGCTTGGAGGCGGGCTACCGCCTCCGCCTGGAGGAACCCTCTGACGAGTACCGCTTCCTGAGCGAGTTGGGCTGGAGCCATCGTCGCGTATACGCGCGCACCAAACTGGACGTCATCCGCGCGGTAGACAGCCTCGATGCGCTCGCGGGTTCCGCCATCAATCCCATCCTCAGCCCCATTTTCGACCTCACCACCTTGGAGTTGACCCTGGGCGTTCACCTCAGCCCTCGCTGGCATCTGGAAACCAGCTACACGGATACGGTCCAAGGCCGCAACACCGCGGACGGAAAAAACACCCAATGGTCGGTGGTGCTGACCTTCTAAACAAAAAATCCACCGCGTTTTCCTAGTCAGGGTTCGACCCGAAAAGGCGAAACCTCGGAGGTCGCGGAGCACACGAAGTTGAATACCATTGCCTTTACTTGAAGCCATTTGGTTTTGGCATTTTAAATGGGGTTGGCGGGTATGGCAGATATTCCCCTGAAACACGAAGCGCTTACCAAGCGGGTGATCGGCCATGCGCTGGAAGGCCATCGAACCCTGGGCCCGGGTCTGTTGGAGTCTGCCTACGAACAATGTTTGGCAAGGGAACTTTCAATCGCCAATATCCAATTTGAAATCCAAAAACCATTGCCGGTAAGTTACAAGGGGATTCTGTTGAATTGTGGGTATCGATTGGACTTCCTGGTCGAACAAAAGTTGATCTTGGAATTGAAGGCCGTGGATCAACTACACGAAATTCACAAAGCCCAGCTATTGACCTACATGAAGCTAGCCACTGTCCCCGTTGGTCTCATCATCAGCTTTAACCTGCAATTACTCAAAGACGGTATCCTGCGCATGGTTTTGTAGTTCTTCTCCGCGCCTCCGTGGTGATTTTTTATGCCAAATCCCCCAGGAAAAATGCAACAAGACGCACATGTACCCTAAAAAAAGGAGCTTTTTCTATCATGCGAAATCTACTTAGTTTGGTCCTCCTGCTTTGCGGTTCGCTGAGCCTTGCACAAATGAGGATTATTCCCCATATCACCGCGCCCGGCGGCGCCTTCAAAACCGAGTTTATCCTCGCCAACACCTCGGGCCTGGACGAAACGATTCAGTTCATGCCCTTCCGCGCCGACGGCGGCGCCCTGGAGGTCTTCTCGCTGACGCTCGAACCCAATGAGACGCGCTTCCTATCCATGGTAGACCTGTTCGGCGAAGAGGCGGTTTCCCATTTCATCATCGGAAACGAGAACAAGATCAACCTGACTCTGGTCTACCAGGACGCGGAGGGCGCCAACAGCGCCGCTCACCTGGCCGACTCGGAGACGCAGGCCATGCGCTGGCGTGTGTATCCTGGCACGTTGAACGATGTGCTGGACGGCCTCGCGGTGGTGAACGTGGACGACCTGGAACGGGAAATCCACGTCCGCCAACTCACCCAAGGCGGTGTGGAAATCAAACGGGTCACGCCTTTCAGCCTGGTTCCCAAGAGCAAGGGCCTTTACCTCTTCGAGGATTTCGAAAAACGGGACGACGCCTATTTCGAGGTGTTTGCCGAGGGGCCTCTCGCGCTCACGGCCCTGCGCTTTTCAGCTCTCGGCGAGGGCGCGCGCTTCTTTTGGCAAACCGCGGCGGTGCCGCTGCCCAAGCTGGCCGAATCGCAAAACCAGGCGCCGATCATCAGCGACCAGGTCAGTCTGAGCACCAGCGCGGGCGCGGACCTGACCCTCAGCCTCGATCATTTGACCGTGGTCGACCCGGACAATGCCTATCCCGATGATTTCACGCTCTCGGTCGGGGATGGCCCCAATTATGACCGCGAGGGACATACCATCACGCCCCACGCGGAATTCGCCGGGGTATTGACCGTTCCGGTGAGCGTCAATGATGGCGAGAACGACAGCGAGGTCTACGACCTCCAAGTCACGGTTACCGCGCCCGCGGACCCGCGAATCGGCCAGGTGGCGACCCTGCGCAACAACCCGACCTATGGGCTCAGTGGCCGCGCGGTCATCTTGGACGCGCGCACCATTCGCTTGGAAAACTTCAATTACACCGGCGGCGGGCCCGATGTGCGCGTGTTCGTTGGCCAGGACGAGAGCTTTGTCAACGGCATCATCATCAGCTCGCAAATCAACGGCCAAACCTATCAGGACGCCACGCTGGACTTTCCTTTGCCGGAGGGCGTCACCCTCGATGATTTCGACAGCATCAGCATCTGGTGTACCATCTTCCTCATCAGCTTTTCGGAGGGCAGCTTCCAATAGCGGGCAATGGCGGGGATGGGCCCCTTCCCGGAGCCGCCACGCCTCAACCCTGCCCGTCTGGACAATTCCGCCATGGGCCAAACCCCTGGCCGGTTTGGGAGAGCGGAACCCCGATCTTGCCGGTCCCGCTATGCTATGATGGTGTCCTATTTGATTTTCCAATGCTTTCGTTCTGATAGAGGCGGTTTTTCCGTTGAGGGGGGTAGTGCGATGAAACCTGTTGAAGTGTCCAAGCAAATCCAGGCTGGTGTCGAGGAGGTGTTTGCCATCTTTGCGGACCTTGAAAATGCCGCGGAACGCATCACCGAAATCATCAAGCTCGACATGTTGACCGAGGGTCCCGTGGGCCTGGGCACCCGCTGGCGGGAAACGCGCATGATGTTCAAAAGAGAGGCCACCGAAGAAATGGAGATCACCGCCTTCGACCCGCCCAACGGCTATACCGTGGAGGCTGAAAGCCATGGCTCCCATTATCGCACCGAGCTGCGCTTCGTCCCTCATGGCGAGGGAACGAAAGCGACCATGACCTTCTACGCCCAACCCTTGACGCTGATGGCCAAGATCATGGGAGTTCTCACCGCGCCAATGATGCGCGGCACCCTGGAAAAATGCCTCCACAAGGACATGGACGACCTGAAGCGGTACCTGGAATCCGCCCAGGCGTAAGCGGCCGGGTCTCCGGGAACAATCGTTTCGCCTCGTGGGATTGCTGATTTTTCTCGTCCATTTTGGCTGCCAGGGGACGGGGGCACTCCCGCGCTCAGGGCCAATCGGATCGGATCGCCCGATTGCAAACTCGGAGCACATCCACTCCTGAAACTGTCCGCGATATGCCTCTGACGAACCGCCCATCCGGGGCGACCCGCCTTATATTTCCTCCGAAATCCCGCTAGAATCCCCTGCATGCCAATGCCGACACTTTCCGTTCAGCCGAGAACCTGGGCGCATTACGCCCTCGCGCTGGCCTTGCTGGTGGTTCTCCACACCCTGCTACTGAGCCGAACGCCCCAGGACGGATGGTTCGAGGATGACCCCAACATCGTTTTTTTCGTTCACGACAACCCCAATCCCATCGACTATTTCACCGATCGCGAGGTGTTGCTGCGGTTGAGCCCCAACCGCATCTTCACGCCCATGCAGGCGCTGAGCTTTTGGCTGGATTACCGCCTGGCAGGCCCATGGCCGGCATTTTTTCATGGGCATAGCTTGCTGGTTTTGTGGATCGCGCTTTGCCTGCTCTGGAAACTGTTGGCCCGCTTCTTAACGCCTCCCACGGCGTTTCTCGCCTGCGCCCTCTGGCTCCTGCTGCCGTCCACCCAATCGGTGGTGGAATTTATTTCCGCCCGGCATTATCTGGAGGGCTTTGCATGGATGCTGGCCGCGCTCCTGTTGGCTTTCCGCTCCCTGGATTCGCCGAGGCATTCCTGGCTCCCGCTGTGCGGCGCCATGCTTTGCTATTTCCTGGCCGCGATCAGCAAGGAAATCTATGTGACCAGCGGTTTCTGGCTGTTGTTGTGCATGTATTGGATGGCGCAACGGCGAGACGGCGCGTTTGGCGTTTGCGCGGTATTGGTTGCCTACTTCCTGTACCGCGGCTGGGCCATCGGGCTGATGGGCCAGGGGTTTGATGAGGGCTGGCGTTCGGCGTCCAGCTACCCACTTTTTCTGACGCGCCTGCCCCATATCCTCACGGGCAATGATGGCGGCTACCTTTTGTTCGCGCTGTTGCTGGGTTGCCTGGTTTTGCTGTTGCGGCGGGGCGGCTTGACCGCGGGCTCCGGCTTTTTTTGGCTCAGCCAATTGGGCGTGGCCCTTCTGACGGTGTTTCCCGTTACCCAACACCTCAGCGCCGCCTACCTGGAGCACGGCACCTGGTACCGCGTGGTCTTCCTGGTCAACACGCTGATCTTGGCGTTCGGGTTTTGGCTGATCACCCGCGCCGAGCAACCCGCCCTCCGACGCGCCTCCATGCTGGCGGCCCTGGCAATCGTCCTGCTTGGCGGGTGGACCACCGCGCGCCAATGGGATCGCCGCAAGCAGCCCTTTCATTCCGACAGCGCATTCTACCTCGATTATCCCAACCGTCCGCTTTACACGGAATTGCCGGCCTTTTACATGACGGGCATCCACAACCTCTACCAACGCGATCAGCCTCGCCACTTCATCGCCGCCATGGACAACTCCAACCAGGTTCTCGCCTGCCTGGCCCGATTTGAAACCGTTTGGAAGCGGTTTGATTCCGGTTACCGGCCTGACGCGGATCTCTACCGCCGCATCGGTTACAACCACGCCCACGGCATCACCCCACTGCATCTGCCGGTCGCGCGATCAGATGCGTGGCCAGCGAGGCCCGCCTCGCCCAGCGCCACCATTCAGGCGCGGAAAAACCAACTGGTGATCTCCCGTAACCTGGCGGGCGCGCCGCTACCCCCGGTGACGCTTGATTTCGAGGGCCCTCCGGTGAAAAAGGGTACCCTGATTTTGCCCTTGCCGCCCCGACCCGAAAACGAGCCGACCATTTGGCTGGACAACAGCCTCGCCCAAGATTCCGGGACCAAAAGCATCTCGATCACGGCCCGAAACATGGCCGGCAACCCGCTCGCCGAATGGCGTATTGCAAACGAAGCAAAGACTGGGCATCCCCTTCTGGGGGATCATTTCAAATCCCGCGGGTTGGAAGACCTTTTTCTACTGGAATTTCGCGGCCGGCAGCCCTTTCGAGCGCGGGTCTCGCAAATCGCGCGTCCGCACCTCCCCTTTTTCAGCGCGCCGCTGGCTCCCGCCGCGGCCGACATCGTGTATTTCTGCCATATTCCCGCGAACCCGAGCAGGTTTCCAACCCAACTCGGCTTCCACAATCCCACCGATGCGCCCCGGGAACTGGAGGTGGAGCTCCTGCGGGGTTCCAATTCGTCAGAGCGCATTTCCATCCGATTGGCCCCGCATCAAACCCATCGGTTCCATCCGCAACCCGGTAAGCAAGGGGAACCCATGCCCATCGCGGCCATCGCGCATTCGGCAGGCGGGCTGGCGCCCTTCCAAATCCTGGGCCGGGCCGCCGAGGAGGACGCGGTCGTTTTCTCGCCCAGACAAGGCGCGGCGCCCGAATTATGGCTCCCGGCCGCGGAGCGCACGGTCGTCAACCTGCATCAAAACCTGGCCTTTTTAAACCCCAACGACAGGACCGTTACCATTCGGTTGCTGGATGAACAAGGTGAACTTTTGGACACGCGGAAGCTTCCCCCCCGCGGCAAGCTCGCCCTGAGCATGAAGGTTTTTTCCGGTAAAACGATCTCGCGGGTGCGGAGCGCCTTGCCGATAGCCGGCTTGGCCGTGTACGAATCCGCCTGGGGCCAGGTGGCCGTACAGGAATTTGTTCCCCAACAGCCGTCACGCCCATGACAATCCGCAAAATTGGCGCATGGCCGTGCCATATGGGCCTGAAACGACTAGAATAGAAAAAAAGAGATCCCGGCAACCTTTCAGGAAACCAGCAGGAAGGAGGATGACCCATGTTGGCAATGCGAAGGATCATGGCGCCGCTGGCGGCGATCGTTTTCAGTTATACCTTGTTCGCGGAGAACTGGCCCGGTTGGCGCGGCCCCCATAACGACGGCATCAGCTCAGAAACCGGGCTGCCCGGTCAATGGAGCGCCGAAAAAAACATTGCCTGGCGATTGGAGTTGCCGGGACCCGGACCCTCCACGCCCGTGGTCTGGCAGGACCGGGTGTTCCTCACCGGCGCGGATGGCGACAACCTGATTCTCATGTGCGTGGACACCTCCGGAAAAGAGCTATGGCGACACATCGTTGGCGGCGGCAATTACGAGAAGCGCGAGTTGGAAACCAACGGCGCGGC
>JBGTRP010000047.1:0-17020 GCA_041940685.1 Acanthopleuribacteraceae bacterium | reverse complement strand
GCGCGTCTTTTTCAATCCTCCCCGCAGTTTGCGAAAGAAGCCGCTCCCCTCTTGGCTCTCGGCGTCCGCATTTCCCGATGCCGGAACGGAGGCGGCATCGGGCTCATCCAACTCGCGCGCTTCTGTTGTTTCCGGCGCTTCCTCGGCCGCCGGTCCGTCCTTGCGTTTTTTCAAAAAGGAGAAAAAACCTCGTTTGGAATCCTTGCTCATGCGCCATGCACTCCCTACACGATTTCTCGATTGAATTTTTCTGCCAGGCGATCCAACAGATGCCTCAGCATCGCCCGTTTGTGGGTTCTACCGCAGACCGCGGTGATGGAGTAACCCTGTTCCAGGGTCACCGAGCATACGCACCGCCCCTCGTACTGCATTTCCAGGAATACGGGTTTGCGCATGAGACCGACCGTGACAAAGTGACTCATGAAGATAGGGGCTTTGGCGCCCGCCAGCTTTAGGAAAAACGTGTCGAAATCGCGCGCCTCGAACAGGATCGATTCTCCGTCGGGATCGACAAAAATCAAGGCCTCCAAGAATGGGTGGGCACGCAGAACCTTTTGAAACTCCTGGTGAAAATCCATCTAATTGCGGGTTTCTCTCTGTATTTTTTCAATGTATCGCAGCATATCCTGTGTAGGCTCATCGATGGCCGGGGGCGGAAATAATATGGAGACCTGGGCCAGATAGGTCTTTGCCTTGGCGTATTGCTTGAGCTTGAAGAACGCGTACCCGATTTCGTAGAGCACGTTGACATCATTGTTGAAACCGGGCTCGGCCTGCTGGTAGTAGAACAGCGCCTTGTCGAAACGGCCCATGCTTTTGTAGATTTCGGCAAGCGCCACAAAGGCGCGAAAGAATTCGGGATCGAGCTGAATGGCGCGACTGTAGGCGGCGATCGCCTCATCCTTACGACCCTGTTTCTGCATGCACAGGCCAAGGTTGAAATAGGGAAACTGGGGCTGGCTATAATTTTTATCCAAAATGGCTTTCTTCAGTTCGGCCACCGCCTCGTCGTAGCGGCCCAAATCCGTGTAGATGGAACCCAAAACATTGCTGGACTCCGAGGATTCGGGATTGATCTCGAGCGCTTTTTTCAGCTCGATGATGGCGTCCTCCAGGCGGCCGTTAATCGAGTAGGCCAAACCCAGCGCGTGGCGGTAGCGGTAGTTGTTGCCATCCAATTGAATTGCGGTTTCCAAGTGCTCGATTGCCTTGACGGTTTCCTGGTTGTTGAGGTAATTGACCCCGATCTTGTAATTCTGAAGCGCGGTCCGGTAATCGTATTCCTGTTCGGTCTCCACCTTGGCGTCTTTTTTGTTCGACTGGCAGCCCATCCAACAGCCGATCACCAAAACACAAAAAACGAATCGCATGCTCCCCCCTTTCCTCACGGTGCGGTCTTGACCTTTCCTCTTTGGCGGATTTCGATCTCCAACCGCATTTCGGGTTGCTCGTGCTTCGCGGAACGCAAACAGTTTATTGCAAAAAAGCCGCAAAACACAAGTGGCTTGCCTCACCATCAGACTCGTTGGATGATGCGGTAAATCTGGTTCTCCTCGCTGATGCCTTTCAACCGGATGGGGCCCAGGTTCTCCGAGATCACCCGGTCCTTGACCCGCGTGTAGGTGGAAGCCCCCACGACTACCTGCCCCGGTTTACAAGCCATGGATTCGATGCGTGAGGCAATGTTGACGGTGTTGCCCAGCACCGTGTACTCCATCCGCCGGATCGAGCCGATGTCCCCGGCCACGGCGCGGCCGGTATTGATGCCGATGCGGATGGCGATTTGAAATTCCGGCCCGCGCCGCGCGTTCAGGGCCTTCAGCTTCTCCAGCATGTCCAGACCCGTGCAAACCGCGGCGTAAGGATGGTCCTCCATCCGGTTGGGCGCCCCGAAAATTGCCATAATCGCATCGCCTATATATTTGTCGAGCGTACCCTCGTAGTCGAAAATCACCTCGGTCATCTCGGAGAAATACTCGTTTAGCAGCTCGGAAACTTTATCCGGCGGCATGCGTTCCGACATGGGCGTAAAGCCCACGATATCAGCAAACAGCACGGAAACGTCGCGAACCTCCGCGTTGAGCCGGAACTCGGTGGCGTGGCTCTTGTTAATGTCTCTGAGGATGCGCTCCACGATCGAGGGGGAGTGATAGCGGGCAAGCCGCTCGCGGATGGAGGTTTCCTGTTGAATTTGTTCGTTCAACTGGGCCTGCTCGATGCCGACCGCGGCAAAGTTAGCCATGGCCGTCAGCAGGTCCAAATCACTGGGTCCGAAAATCGCCGCGGAGGTGGGCGAGTCCAGGTAAATGATGCCGATCGTCTTCTGTTTGTGGAAAAGCGGCACGCACATGGCCGACTTGATGCCCAGAAAGCGAATCGACTCTCCCGCGGCAAAGCGGGGATCCACCTGAGCATCGGTGGTCAGGATCGCCATCTTGTCATTGAGCGCCTTGTTGGCGATGGTTTTGGAAATTTCAATGGTCTCCGACTCACCCGGCTCCCGGTGTTTGACCACCTTCGGCTCCAGTTCTTTCTCCTCATTGCGCAGCATGAGGAAGCCCCGATCCGCGGGCAGGTATTCGAAGATCAGATTCATCAGCTTTTCGATGATTTCATCCAGGGACTTCACCGCGATCAACGCCTTGGCGACCTCGATGATGACCGTTTTAATGCGCTTGGCGTCATTGCTCTCCGCCTTGATGGCGCGGCTGATCTCGGGGTCCTTGTCGTACTGGGCGATGATGTCCTGGTACTCGTTGACCTTACGGATAATGGTGCCGGCTTCCTCATGGAGCTTTTTCTCCTCGGAAAAACGCACCATGCGGTCCGTGGTGTTGGTGTCCATGGCCGGGTTCCCGGCCCGGCCCGCGGGCGGAAGCGGCTGAAAGACCACGCGGAATTCGGCCACCAGGATATTGTCGCCCGGCGAGAGCTTCATCTTGCTGACATAGATGTTGTTTACCCGGGTGCCGTTCTTGGAGTGCAGATCCTCGATCTCGATGCCGTCCTCGCGCTGCACGATCTTGCAGTGGTGGCGGGAGATCCCCGGTTGCGTGAGGACCAGGCCACAGTCTGGAGCGCGGCCTAGCAGCAGCTCATGCTCGAACACCTCGAACTTTTTCTGCTTGCCGCCTTCCGCGTATTGCAGCGTATATGGCATGCCTCTTCCCCTATAAAAATCCTCATCATGCTACCATACTTTACAGGTGAGGGAACGAGTTTTAAAGCGCGGGCCAAGGCAATTTTGGCGGGCGCGAAAGGGCGCCGCCCAGTGGTGGATTTTACGCGCTGGGCCGCGACAAATGCGGCCTCGGGAGGCGGAATGGAAGATTGGCGCGGCATGTTGGCTTGTCCACGCTGCCGAGCGCCCCTCGATCGGGTGGAAGGAGGTTACCGCTGCCCTGAAAACGGGTGCGCTTTCGCGGAAAAAGAAGGTCGCGTTTTCTTTCCCGAGGGCCTTGGCGAGCAACGCGGCCATCTGGGCAGCGTTGACGGCAAGGCGATGGTGGCGGGTTATCGGCATCCAAGCGGGTTGCTTTCCGCCGCGAGAAAGGTGATCTCCTCGGAGTATTTCCCAGGCGGGCAATGGCGACGGGCCAAGCGGGAGGTTCTCGAGGGCGACGGGCTCAATCTCATTATCGGCAGCGGGGTCACCCGCTACCAGGGAGCGGTCCATTTGGATCTCGACGATTTTCCCGGCGTGGACGTCATCGCCAACGCGGAGCAACTGCCTTTTCGGGACCATAGCTTTCAGGGCGTGTTATGCGAGGTGGTGCTGGAGCATGTGGCCAGGCCCGAACGCCTGATCGCGGAAACCTGGAGGGTCCTGCGCCCCGGAGGGTCCTGTTTCTTTATCCTGCCCTTTCTTTTCCCATTTCACGGCCATCCCGGCGACTACCGGCGCTGGTCGCGCCAAGGCATCGCCGAGGAATTCTCCGCATTTCGCGATGTGCGGATCGGCATCCACGGGGGACCTTGTTCCGCGATGGTCAACCTGCTCTCGGAATGGGCCTACGTCCTCTCCGGACTTCGTTTCCCAAGGGGATACACCCTCATAAAGGGCGGATTCACGGCTCTCCTGTTTCCTCTGAAATACCTGGACTATTTCGTCAACCGCTTCCCCGAGGCGCACCGCCTGGCCGCCACCCTCTATCTTTCCGCCCGCAAGCCCTGAGCCTGTGGCGCCAGCTTGGAGCCTGTTGCAGCGGGGAGCGGCTAAGCCCTTTTCGGTTCACCTTGACTGGCTGGGCGCCCCCGGCTGGGCGCCCCCGAGGCATCTCACTAGAAAAATTGCCTAAATTCCGAATCCGAGTTACAAATGGGAAAGCCCTTGCACGGAGGCCGCCATGACCCACAAAAAGCACCCCGAACCGCCGAAGGCCGCTGGCGGCGTTGGCGCTCTGGTTGCCAGCGCGCGGGCGCTGGTGGACCAACGCGCCACCAATCTCGGTTCCTTTCTCAAGGTCAATCGCCCGGGCGGCTTCGATTGTCCAGGCTGCGCCTGGCCGGAGCCCGAGCAACCTTCCCGCCTGGAATTCTGTGAAAATGGGTTCAAGGCCATCGCCCATGAAATCACCCGCAAGAAGGTCGACCGCCATTTCTTCGACCGGCACTCCGTGAGCAAGCTTAAAGGATGGTCAGGCTTCCTGCTGGAAAGACAGGGCCGGCTAGTGGAGCCTCTGCGCTATAACCGGCAAACCGACCGCTATGAACCCATCTCCTGGCAAGCCGCCTTCGATCTGATCGGCCAGACCCTGCTCGGCCTGGAGTCCCCCGACCGGGCCGTGTTCTATACCTCGGGCAGAACCAGCAACGAGGCCGCCTTTCTCTACCAACTTTTCGGCCGCCAACTGGGCACCAACAACTTTCCGGATTGCTCCAATATGTGCCACGAATCCAGTGGCGTGGCGCTGACGGAGGCCATCGGGATCGGCAAGGGCACGGTCACCCTGGCCGATTTCGAAAAAGCCGACGCCATCCTTATCTTCGGCCAGAATCCGGGCACCAATCACCCGCGCATGTTGGCTGAATTGGAGAAAGCGGCCAAGCGCGGTTGCCGCATTGTCAGCTTCAACCCCCTCAAGGAAGCCGGACTGATCGGTTTTATCCATCCCAAGAACGCCGGCGCCATGCTGCTGAACCGGCCGACCGCGCTCAGCGACACCTACCTGCAACCCCTGGTGGGCGGCGACCTTGCCGCGATCAAGGGCCTGGCGAAATGCCTGTTGGAGATGGAGGCCGCGCGCCCCGGCGAGGCGCTCGATCGTGATTTTATCGCCGAACACACCAGCGGTTACGAGGACTTTGCGCGGGATATCGCGGCAACCTCCTGGGAAGCGATCGAGACCGGCAGCGGGCTCTCGCGCCAAGCACTGCGCGAGGTCGCGGAAATCTATGCCGGCGCCAAGGCCGTCATCGCCTGCTGGGCCATGGGGCTCACACAGCAGAAACAGGCCGTGGGCACCATTCAGATGCTGATGAATCTGCTGCTGATGGGCGGCAATATCGGCAGGCCGGGCGCGGGAGCCTGTCCCGTGCGCGGACACAGCAACGTACAGGGCGACCGCACCGTGGGCATCGTCGAGAAACCCGGCGAGGCCTTTCTGGAGAGCCTGGGCCGGGTTTTCCAATTCGACCCGCCGCGCCATCACGGCTACCACACCGTGTCCGCCATCCAGGCCATGGCGGAGGGCAAGGTGGATGCGCTTGTTTCCATGGGCGGCAACTTTGCCGCGGCCACGCCGGACCGCGACTTTACCGAAGGGGCGCTCGGCCGGTTGAAGCTGACCGTTCATGTGAGCACCAAGCTCAACCGAAGCCACCTGATCACCGGGAAGGACGCGCTCATTTTGCCCTGCCTGGGCCGCACCGAACGGGATTTGCAGGCGAGCGGCCCTCAAGTGGTTACGGTCGAGGACTCCATGAGCATGGTGCATGCCTCCAAGGGTCACAAATCGCCTGCCGGCCCGGATCTGCGCTCCGAACCCGCGATCGTGGCGGGCATGGCCGCCGCCTCGCTTCCGGAGAGCCGGATTGACTGGGCCGCGTTGGTAGCCGATTACGATCGGATCCGCGACAAGATGGAAGCCGTCATGCCCATGTTCCGGGATTACAACCGCCGCATTCGCCGACCCGGGGGTTTTTATCTGGGGAATTCCGCACGCGAACGCGACTGGAAAACCGCCACGGGAAAAGCCCGTTTTATGGTCCACCCCCTGCCCGCGGAAAGCACGCGGGAGGGCGAGGTTCGACTCATGACCATTCGTTCCCATGACCAGTACAACACCACCGTGTACGGGCTGAACGACCGGTATCGCGGCATCAAGGGCAAGCGCCGGGTTGTGTTCCTCAATCCCGAGGATTTGCGGCGGCGGAACATTTCCGAGGGCGCCCGCGTGGATTTGATCCACGATGCCGAAGACGGGATTCAGCGCAAGGCGGAAAAGTTCGAGGCGATCGCCTACGATATCCCCAGGGGCTGCGCCGCGGCTTACTTCCCCGAAACCAATGTCCTGGTGCCCATCGGCAGTTACGCGGACCGCAGTTTTACCCCCACATCGAAGCTCATACCGATCCGTGTTGTCCCGTCCACTGTTTGAGGCCCGGATGAACGGTCAGATCGCCGATTGGATCGCCGAGTTGCGCCCTGTATTGCCACCTTCCAGATCTCCGGATCTCCGAGTTTTGCGGGGAATTTTCACCTCTCCCGAACCGCCACAATCAACCGCACCCGGTAACGGCCGGATTGGGAATTCGTGGGTATTTCGTTTGAAAAAAAAGGCCGACTACAACTCGGCGATCCCGGCGAAGGAATGGGATGCATGACCATTTACATGCTCGACAAACGGATTTGGTTTCCCAACCCCGAGCTTTCCGAGGATCCCCACGGCATTATCGCGGTAGGCGGCGATCTGAGGGTAAAAAGGCTGGTGTTCGCCTACCGGTCGGGCATTTTCCCCTGGTACAACGAGGGGGAGCCCATCATCTGGTGGAGCCCGGATCCGCGCTTTGTCCTCTACCCTGAACGGCTAAAAATCCGCCGCGGCTTGCGCAAGACGCTACGCAAAAAAATTTATGAAATCCGCTATGACCAGGCCTTCGCGAAGGTGATTGACCACTGCGCCACCGCCAAAAGGCCCGGGCAGGCCGGCACCTGGATCACCCGCGCCATGAGGCGGGCCTATATCCGTTTGCACCAGGCGGGTTACGCACACTCGGTGGAAGCCTATCGGGAGGACCGTTTGGTCGGGGGGCTCTACGGCGTGGCCCTGGGCGCCTTCTTTTTCGGGGAAAGCATGTTCTACCTGGAGCCGGATGCATCCAAGGTGGCGCTCGCGGCCCTGGCGGCCCGCTACCGGGAAGCCCGCTTCATCGACTGCCAGGTGCCCAACCCCTTCTTCGAGTCCATGGGCGCGGAAACCATACCCCGCGATCGTTTTCTGCAAGAGCTAAGGGCCCATGTCGACGCCGAAAACCTGTGGGAGGCAACCCGGCCCAAGGCGGGACCCTCTGCGGAAAGGATTTGATTGCTTGAAGTTAGATGAGGGGATCTTCTTCAAAAGGACCCCGGGGGCGCCAAATGTCAAGCTTTTGTAAATTTTTTCTTTACAAGGCGCCCCCGCATCCATAGAATGAATGAGCATTCATTCATTTTTGAATGAAACGATGAAATATAGTGAAATTCCACACAACATGGAAAATTAGTGTGGGATCATAAGGAGAAATTCATGCTTCGATTTGGGATTTCAATAACCCTATTCTCTTTGACCTCAATCGCATTTGCCAACACCGGGGTCGCCTTTGTTCATGGAACCGGATCGCAGTCCAACGCCTATAATGACTATTGGACCGCGGAATTCGTCGATTCCGTTCGCCAAGGACTGCCCAACAGCAGTCATTACGTGGTCATCAACTGCGATTTTGAGCAGTACATGTGGACCTCGGGCGCGGCGGGCTGCCTGGCCGGCCAACTCACCAACTTCATCAGCGCCAAGGGCATCACCGACCTGGTGGTCATCACCCACTCAAATGGCGGCAACGTCATGCGGTGGATCATGTCCAACCCCACCTGGGATAGCCGCTACCCTAACATCATCAGCAAGATTCGTTGGGTCAACGCGCTGGCGCCTTCCAGCCTGGGCACCCCGTTGGCGGATGCCGTGCAGAGCGGCACCGTCTTTGAAACCGTAATGGGTTGGTTATTGGGTTACGACAACGACGCCGTGCGCATGCAACAGACGAGTTGGATGGCCTACTACAACGCCAATTGGCTTTATGGCACGGCCGGCAGGCCCAGCCTCCCCAAGGGGTTTTGGCCCGTGGTGGGCACCGATGTGGAGACCAACATTTTCGATGGCGACAGTTACTGTGGCGGATACGCCCTGAACCTGGGTCTAGAAGTTACCCAAGCCTGGCTCAGCGGCTGTTCCGATGGTTTTTTGGACTGCTCCAGCCAGGCTGGCGCGGGCACTGTTTGGTATTACGACTACCAGTTCACCAATGGCTCCGAGCCCCTCAGTCACAACCAGAGCCGGCGCAAATGCTTCGGTCTCGATATCTTGCTGCGCAACGATCTTTAAGGGAGGAGCCAAATAATGAGCAAACAAATTTTGTGGAATCAAAAGTTCTGGATCGTCGCGAGTCTAATGTCAATCTCCCTACTGGCCGTGGCCCAAAAACCCTCTGCCTTGCAACCCACGGCCAACGGCGATCTGTTCGCGAGTCAATTAATAGCCGCCCCAATTTCTAACAAGGATTCGGTTGTGGAACGGGAGCCCGTCTCTCTTAGTTGGGGTTTGGACAGCGTACAGGAACTAAGCGCGAGCCAGGCGCCCCATGTCTCGGAAAGTCGGGAGTATTGGCTGGAAGCCGCCAGCGTGGATTTCCGCGACGGAATCTCGATCACCACCACGCAACCGGGCGCTTTGGTGCGCATCAGCCCACTGCCCGGCGATGGGCTCGAGCCTGCGCCGGCCATAGACCCCATCGACCTGGTGTTGGTCAACGAGGCGGGACGCGTATTCAGTGGAGGCTCGGGCATGGACCTGCTGGTGTCGCCCGAACGCTTGGAGGCCGCTGGCCAGTCCCCTTTTTCAAGCGGCACCTCCGCCTTCCGCATCGGAGCGGAAACGGGCGAGGGCGCGCTCCTACTGTACGGGGACAACATGGATCACGGCAAGGGAGGGTCTTACCTGATTCACGTGCGCGAGCAAAACAGCGATTGGGCGCTTCGACTGCGCACGGGCGCGGACAGTTATTTCCCCAACCAATGGCTCACCGTTTACGTGCAAATGGTTTCCGCCAAAGGAACCCTTCCGCCCGCCGCGGTTCATGGGATCGTGGTGTCCCCTTCCGGTCGGCGCTTCCCCTTGCGCTTCCATGGCGAAATGGGACGCCTGCGGCTGGGTGAGTTTAAGGATGAAGGCCCGGGTCTTTGGCGCGTGGAGGTTTCCGCCAAGGTGGAAGCGGATGGCCTGCAAATCAACCGCGGCGCACAAACCGCTTTTGCCTACGCCCTGCCTACCGCGCGGGTGACAGGCGCCCTTCAATTGAGCCAGGACAAAAGCGGCATCCGCGCCAACCTGGGATTGGAAGTGGCGTCGTCCGGCAGATACGAGTTGCGTGGCGTGCTGTACGGAAGCGACCCCTCCGGCATCATGAAGCCCATGGCCATGGCACATAGCGCGGACTGGCTCCCGGCGGGAAAAGCCTCCCTGACCCTGACTTTCGATGGCTCGCTCAGCGAGGCCTCTACATTGGCCGCGCCCTACGAGATACGGGATCTGCGCCTCATTCACCAGGACCGCTTCGCGCTGTTGCACCGCCAGACGACCGCGTTGCGCTTCGAATAACCCGCAACCCGAAACAGGCATTCAAGGACATATGGGTGTGCGCATTTCGCGCACACCCTTTTTTTCACTTTGCGGATGAGCCTTCGGCCCGATGCCGACTACCTAAATTTGGGAGGCGGCGCATGGATCAGTGATTTTTGAATGCGCCCCTCTTTGAAGAACCGAACCACGGCCTCTCCCACCTCGGGGTGAATCATGAACAGATCATGACCGCCGTTCTCCACGATGATCTGGAAACCATTCTCAAAACCGCGCATCAACTCCCAGGTCTCCTCCGGGAAGGTGCGACCATCGAGAGTACCGTTGAGGAAAAGCGTGGGAATGCTCGTTTCCACATTTTTTCGGAAGCTCTCTCCCAAATCCGGAATCTCGAATGCCTTGAACAGATGGGGAAAGGGAAAGTTCAGAACCTCACCCAATATGGAACGTTCGGCTTGCAAGCGGAACCGAGACAAGCGTTCTGTCGAAATACCCGAGGCCGCATCCGTGGCTTCCGGCATCCCGCGATACCTGCCAGGCCGCGCCAAAAAGGCTTGGTACACAAAATTGGCGATGCGCTCGAAACGGCCCGCTTCCAATTCGGCAAACGTGGCCGGCAACATGCTGATATTTTCGGGGTTTTTGATCAGGGAATAGCTGACAAGCACCTGAATGACTTCTTTACCCAGGGTCAAGGTGATGGGCGGCTCTCCGGATTTCAAGGTCAGAGGAACCTTGACCGGCTCCCTATCAAGGCGGTCGAACACGCGACGTACGGAGCCCACAAAATCGGGGTACTTGGCGCGAGCCTCCGGGTCGGCCCAAACCACCTGCTGAACCCGGTGAAAAAAGGCGTCGGACCAGCCGGGCAACTTGACCGTGTGATCCGGCCCCTCGGAGCTGGCCAACACGGCGCGATGAATACGCGGCTCCATTCGCTTCATGGCGGCAAATGCCAGATGAGTTCCGTAACTGATACCCCAGAGGTTGAGCTTTTCGGCGCCGATGGCGCGCCGCAGGTCATTCAAATCCGCCGCGCTCTCCCAGGTGTTGTACCCGCTTAAATCTACGCCCTGTTCGGCCCAAAATCGGCGGCACTTTTCCGCACCGGCATTTTGAAAGGCAACCGCCTCTTCCAGGTTGAGCGCCCGTTCGGGGGGAAACAACTCCGTTTCGCAGGCTGGGATATGGTTGGAAGCGCCCGTGCCCCGTTGATCGAAGGCAATCACATCGGCCACCTCCCGCAATGCCATGAAAAGGGGGAATCGGCGCCCACGCGCGGTGGCAATGCCCGATCCGCCAGGGCCACCCGCCAGGTACACGATGGGGTAGCCTGGGTTGGGATTGGTGGATGGGAAGCGCACAAAAGCCAGGGTGATCCGTTTCCCATCGGGTTTTGAGCGGTTCTCCGGCGCCTCGAAGGTCCCCCACTCCGCGGCGACTTCCTCGCCGGAGCCGGCTTTAAAGGTATACGCTTTGATCTGGGCAGGTGCGACCTCATAGGATTCCGAGGCGAACAGCGCGAACGACAGAAAAAAAATGGCGAACGATTTCAAGAGATCCTCCTCTTCTTTCACGGTTGGGCGGTTGCAAATCCAACCCGGCCCTATGCATTACACGCGTTCGAAGGGCTCATGTGAGGCGATTTTGGGCCAACGGCTCCAAAGCGGTGTGAATCGCTCGGTCGGACCATTACTCGGCAAGAAAAGCGGTGCTACAATCCGGCCATGAGCAAATATTTGCGGTTTTTTTGGCCCTGTTTGGTCTCCTCGGTTTTCCTCCTCCACGCAAGGGGAGACTTTACGACACTTAGGGAGGTCGCCCTCGCACGGGGAGACCAGGCCGCATGGGCGCAACCTGCCTTCGACGACAGTGCTTGGGAAAGGGCGAGTTGGGATGACCCGCGCTTCTTTCGGGAAAACCTGTGGATGCGGGTCAGGGTCCAACTTCCCGCGCCAACCGGGGACCGCCCCCTGGGTCTCTACATCTCCGGCATGTTTTCCGCGGAGGTCTATTGGGATGGAGAACGCATCGGAGGCAAAGGAATTCCCGGACCCAATCGACGCGAGGAAATTGCCGGTCCCATGGACAGCGTCATCTGGCTCCACCCCAGGAAATTGAGCAATGGGGAACATCTCCTTGCGTTGCGCCTCTCCAACCACCACCTTCAGGTTCCGGTGGGCAACCCTTTTCACTACCTTGCCCTGGGGCCCTACCGCGACCCGCGCACCGGATTTTTGCGCCATTACCTGCCCGCGCTGGCCACCCTTGGCGGCCTTTTGCTGGCCGCGCTCTACTTCTTGAGCAGATATTGGCGCGGCCACGGCTCACGGGCGCCCCTTTGGCTGGCGCTAACCTGCATGGCCGTTTTGGCGCAATTGATCGCCGAATCCGCGCGCGGTCTGAGTGGTTACACCTATGACTGGCATATGTGGCGCATGTTCGCCCTACTTGCATCGTCCTGGGCATTCGGCGCCTGTCTCCTCGCCTATTTGGGCGCAAGGTTGGCGCTGCCTCACACGGGCAAGGCCTTGGCCGGGGTTTCCTTCCTGGCGATACTCCTAGTCCTGAAGCCCAGCGGTTACGATCTGAAGGCCTTGCTTATCCTGCTCATCTTCCTGACCACGGCGCTCGCCTTCTCACTGCGCGGTTACCATAAACGGCGGCCAGCCGCGGGTTGGTCCAGCCTCGGCATCCTGTTCTTCATTCTTTTGTTATTGATCACCACGCAGATGTTCCTGGACCGCTACCTGTTCGTGGGTTTTTGGGGTTTGCTGGCCACGCTTTTCTATGCCGAGGTAGAAGAGCTGAATCGGGAAAAGGAGGCGCGCGCCACGGCGGAACTTGCCCGTGGGCGACTGGAGTTGGAGCTGCTGAAAAAGCATCTGCAACCCCATTTCCTGATGAACACGCTCACCTCGCTGGCCGAGTGGTTCGAAGAGAATCCCGAAAAGGGCTGCTCGCTGATTGAGCGCCTTGCCGAGGAGACGCGGCTGCTATACGAAATCGCCGATCGCCGCACCATTCCCATGTCCAAGGAGGTCGCGCTTTGCCAAGCGCATCTGGACATCATGGGTGGCCGACTGGACCAGCAATACAACCTGAGCACCGAGGGTCTGGACCCCGATGCCGAGGTGCCGCCCGCCGTATTTCATACGCTCGTGGAGAATGCGGTCACCCACAACCACTACCCCTCCCGGGAGGTGGCTTTCCATCTGCGCCAAGGCGCCGTGAACGGGTCGGGCCGCGAGTACGTCTTCACCTCTCCGCCCGGGGATGCGCCGGCGAAAGGCCGCGCCAAGGAGGGCGCGGGCAGTCAATACATCCGCGCCCGGCTTCGCGAAGCCTTTGGAGAGGCCTGGCATTTGGAGGCCGGACCCACCGCGAAGGGCGGCTGGCAAACGCGAATTCGGATGGGCTAAAATGAGCGAACTGGTTGTGTTGATAGTAGAAGACGAGGCGCTGGCCGCGCGGCGCAACCAACGGCTCCTGGGGTTGGTCTTGCAAGACCGTCGCCACCGTCTTCACATGGCAACCCGATTGGAAGAGGCGCGGGACCTTCTCGAACGGAACGAAATCGACCTGCTGTTTCTGGACTTGAACCTGAAAGGCAAAGACGGTTTCCGCCTGCTCGCGGAGGCTGCCGCGGGCGCATTTGAAACCATCGTCATTTCGGCCAATACCGATCGCGCCCTGGAAGCCTTTGAGTACGGGGTGCTGGATTTCATCGCCAAACCCTACGGCAAGGAACGCCTGGAGAAGGCTTTGCGCCGTTTCTGGGACGCCAGAGGCGCGCGTCGCGCCAATCCCGCCAAACGCCTGGCGATCAAGCAGTACGGCAAGATCGCGCTCCTGCCCATGGAAGAGGTTCTCGCGGTTCATGGGGCCGGCAACTACTCCGAGATCGAGACCCGCGACGGCCGCCGTCTGCTACACAACAAAAGCCTCGACCAACTGGCCGCGATCCTGCCATTCGATTTTCAACGCATCCACCGCTCGCATATCGTGGATTGGCGCGAGGCGGTCCGGCTCGTTGCCCGAACGGGCAGCCGCTATTTCGTTGTTTTGGCCGATGGCCGAGAGCTTCCCGTGGGCCGCGGCAGGGTGGAATCCCTGCGCGAACTCCTGGTTTGATAAAATACATACAAAAACTGTACAATTGCCATACGATTTCTACTTTTTGTCCATTTTCCAGCTTCAAAATATAAGGTTCACAACTTATATTCTGGCTTTAGATATTTGGATGTAAGGAACGCAGAACATGACGGCAAAACCAACGAAGCAAATCACCATAAAATTACCCGAGAGCTACAACAAAATCCTGGAGGAGATTTCTCAAAGCCGGGGCATTACGAAAACGGAAGTCATCCGCCAGGCCATCGGCATGGAAAAGTTTTTCAACGATGAGGAGCGAAAAGGCAATAAGGTCCTCATTGAGGACGCCCAGACCAAAAAATTCAGGCAGATTCTGCGGCTATGAACGAGTCTTTGGATCAGGATGGCGATTTTCTCGAGATCGAGGATGAGCTCATGGTGGTGGAGGGCGATGCCCCAACCGGAGTCATCGTTGAGCCATACAACCCCAATGAAGACCGCGAAAAAATCCGGGGAAGACTGGCCCAAGCCCTGGTGATCCTCTTATTGTTGTGGTTTTGACCTCCTTCATCAGCGTTTGGGCCGGAGCGAAATTGAGCGATGTAAAGGGGATTCCCGAGCTAACCCTGACGCCGCTGGTCGGGCTCATCGGCGCGGTAACCGGGTTTTATTTCGGCAGCAAGGAAGATTGAGGAGAAGATCATCCGCCCGGCCGAAGCCTTATCCTTAGTTTTTTCTAAGGATATGTTCCAGATCTAGGATGTTTTTGATTAGGACATCCGGTGTTTCCTCCGGTCCGTTGGGATGAAGATGGGAGAACTCCCCGTGGTGGACGCGGCAGGCGCGCATGCCCAATTGCTTGGCGGCGCGGATCTCGCGGTCGACCCGGTCGCCTACCGCCAAAACTTGGTTGCCCGGTAGTTTTTCCTCCTCCAGGATTCGGGCAAAGGCATGCTCCTTGCGCCCGCCCCCGGCGCTGTCAACAAGAACCACCTCGCGGAAAAAGGGCGCCAAATTCAGATGCGCCACCTTTTGCGCCTGGGTAGCGGGATTTCCAGAGGTGACCAGGTACAACCCGTGGGTCGCTTTCAGGCGCTCCAACATGGAGCGCACACCATCAAACAGGCGAATATCGGCGGGCACCTCACGCTGGAAATAGGTTCGAACACCAGCGTCGCGGACCCTGGACCGGCTTGGACGCCCCGCTATCCGGCAGCCGAAATGTTCCACCAGAAGCGCATAGACATCTTTTCTCGGCCAGGCGCGGAAGAGCCGTTCCCGCTCGCGGATGCATGCCTCCAGATCAGCGTTCAAACCCGCGGCGATCATGGCGGCACAGGCCTCCCGCGCCGCGGGCCGGACAAGTTGGCCCCAGGTATCCATCAAGGTGTCGTCGAGATCGAAGATCACGACCTCGATCGGGTTTTCCTTCCTCAAAAGCCGCTCCGGCCCAAGCTGTTCAAGCCTACTTCACCTTCACCACGACGAGCGTGATGTCGTCGGCCTGCTCTTCCCCATCGGTAAAGCGATGCACATCGTCCAAAAGCGCATCGCGGATACCCTGAGCGGACTTGCCCTCAAAGACGGACTTGCGGAGGCGCTCCATCATGCGGCCCAGGCCGTATTCCTGATTTTTCTCATCCATCGCCTCGGTCAAGCCGTCGGTGTAAAACACGAAAAAGTCGCCTTTTTTGATGGGAACCTCGGCTTCCTGGTACGTGGCCTTGAGAATACCGCCAAGGGGCAACGCGTATTGTTTGATCTCGCTCAACTTTTGTGTGCCGCTGTCGAAATAGATGGTGGGCGGATGACCCGCGCTGGAGAGCGTCAGTTTGCCCTCGTCCGTGTCGAACACCATGGCCATGAAGGTCATGAACATGCGCTTGTCCGTGGTGGCCTTCAGCATGCGGTTGAGCCGCTCCAGAAGAAGTTTGGGCCGGGGCAGACTCTCTTTCATCATGTACAGACAACTCCGCACCCCGGAGAGCACCAGGCCGCTGGCCACGCCATGACCGGAAACATCGCCGATCACCAGAAGCAATTGCGCATCCGACAACTCGAAATATTCGTAATAATCGCCGCCCACCTCGGTGGCGGGAATGGAGGTGCAGGAGATCTCCAGGTTTTTGAGTTGGGGCGTACCGGGCGGCAACAAGCTGAGTTGGATTTCACGGGCGTGCTCCAGTTCCTGCTTCATGCGCAAGCGATCTTTGTTGCGGCCGTATTCCTCATCCCAATTTGCCAAGAACCGCTTCTTCGCCAGGGACATCAAAAAATAGGAGCCCGCGAGGCAGGTGGCGTTGATGATGGTCACCGAAATGCTGGAGGCGATGCCGCCCGCCCCAAAGCCCTCGGGTATCAGGCTGTCGACCAGCCCCAATCCCCAGGTAACGCCATAGAGGTTGAAATAGGTTTGCACCTTAAAATTAAAGGGTAGAAAAAGCCAGGGATAGATAAACACCCATGCGCTGACGCCATTCCAGCCGTCGCCGGAGAAGAACAGGAGCAGAAACTGAACCAAAAGGTAGAGTGCGGAAATTTTGTAGAAATGCTCTTCCGTTTTGGGACGCTTGCGAGTCCAGAACAACACCAGGGTCAGCACAATTGAAAGGAAAAGGGGGATCACCTCGATATTGAGCAGGCCCGCGGAACTGAAACCCTTGATCACCAACAGCAGCAAATTAAAAAGGAAAAAGCCCGCCAGGTACCAAAAGTACCAGGTGAAATTCTGCGCATCGAAATTTTTGAGGACCGCTTGCTCGCGGGAGAGGAGCAAGAGTTGGTCCATCGAGGGTTCTTTCATGGGTACTCCCTTTTAGGGTTTTGGTTGGCCGGGATAAAAGCGAGCGTGGCAACTTCCGGGCACGGGAGAGGTCGAGGAAAATTCACATCCGAAAACCCTTCGCTTCCATTTGGCGTCCTCCCGGAAAGATCCAACCTCAATTGTGTAAGGCGTGGAGTTGATGGAATTATTGTACCCTTAAAGCCTTTATTTCCCCAACTGGATCGGCCGGTTCCCACACAAAAAATGCGGCCGTCTGGAATTGAATGAGAAGTGGTGGATTCGGCCCTTTGATTTCCCTTGAGGCGCCATG
>JBGTRP010000046.1:0-17060 GCA_041940685.1 Acanthopleuribacteraceae bacterium | reverse complement strand
GCCGGTCAGCAGAACGCCATTGTGCGGATCGCCACCAACGACGATACGGTCTTCGAAGGCAACGAGACCCTGACGCTGAGCGTCACGGGCATCGTCGCCGGCACCGTGGGCAATTTTGCCTTCGCGGGAATGGAAGCCGGCCTTGACCTCCTTTTGGAAACCGGGCCACAGAACGTCGAATCCCGCATTCTCGCGCTCGCGGAACGCGCCCGCGCGGGCCTGCGCCGAGGGAATTGGCCCGTGCTGGAAGCCGAGACGCGGGCCGGCATCGTCAGCATACCCATGGACGCCGAGACCCTGACCGCCTGTTTCCAGTTCCTGGGCGACCGGGGCGTATGCGTGGCGACACCCGACGGCCATTTGCGCATTTCGCCTCATTTCTACAACGAAGACTCTGACATCGATCTTTTATTGGAAACGCTCGACGCCTTTCGAGAAACCCGCTAAAGCCATGCAGGGGATTGGGATGAAACGCAAAATTACGGAATTCTACCAAGATCCACGAGGCGATTGGGTGGCGCGCCTCGCCTGTGGCCACGGGCAGCATGTGCGCCACAACCCGCCCCTGGAGCGCCGTCCCTGGGTAGTCAGCGCCGAGGGTCGACAGCGACATTTGGGCCTTGAATTGGATTGCCCGCGATGCGAGGGACCGGCCGAGATGGGTTGGCATTCGAAGGCCGCAAAGAACCGATGACCGAAGGATTTCCGCGTTGAGCTTATGGGACTGGGTGGTTTCATCCTATGCCGCATCCTTTTGTTTGGGGATGGCCTGGTTTTACCTGTCCGCGACGCGAGCCCTGTTGCGCATTCCGGTTTTTGAATCCCTGCATCCTCCGCCTCCCTCCGCCTGGCCCAAACTCAGCATCGTGGTCACCGCCCGCGATGAAGCCCATACCATCGGTGAGGCCGTCCGCACGCTCCTGAATGAGGACTACCCCCATCTCCAGATCATCCTCATCAACGACCGCTCCACCGACGACACCGGCAAAGTCATCGACGATCTGGCAAATGAATCCGACATCGTCACCCCTGTCCACATTAAACGCCTTCCTCCCGGCTGGCTCGGAAAGGTTCATGCCCTGCATGAGGGTTACCGCCACGCGGATGGCGATTTCGTTTTGTTTTCCGATGCGGATATTCATTTCGGAGAAGGGACCCTGCGCAAGGCCATTTCCTGGCTGGAGTCCGAGGGCGCCGGCCATCTCACTCTTCTTCCCCGAATTCATGCCCCATCCTTTGGGCTGGAGATCGCGATCCGCAATGCCGGCCTGCTCTTCGTGGTAGGCGCCAAGGCCGCCCATCTGGATCAGGAAAAGTCAAATGCGTTCCTGGGCATTGGCGCCTTCAACCTCGTACGCAAAACCGCATTCGACCAGTCTCCTGGATTCGAATGGCTGAAAATGGAGGTGGTCGACGATATGGGGCTGGGCCTGATGTTGCGCGAATCCGGGGCAAGGACGTTATTCGCCCTCACACGGGAACGGTTATGGCTCACCTGGTATCCCAGCCTGTGCGCTCTTTTCCACGGATTAGAGAAAAACGGTTTTGCCGTCGCGGGTTATCGATTGGAGCGGCTCCTCACGATTGTCTGCCTCTTCTTTGCATCGGCATTCGCACTTCCGGCCGCGCTGCTCTACCCCGGCGTTCCATTCCTCTGGGCGTTCGGCCTATTGACCCTGATCACCATTGCGACCACGGCCTTGGTGGCCAGGCATCGCCTTGGCTGGAGGCTCTTCCCTTTCTTTTTTGCGCCCGCCGCACTGTTGGTGGCGCCCTGCATTCTTGCACGCGCAGGCTTCCTCTGCCTGCGTAGAGGCGGAATTATTTGGCGCGGAACCGCCTACGCCCTGAAAGACCTGCGCGCGGGTCAACGCATCAAGCTTTGAATTAAAAAAGGCGCGCCCATTCCCCAATCCCGGTTTAGGTTGAAGTCCATTCCCAAGGCTCCGGGTAGTCCGCGGCGAGACGAAACCCCGCGTCGTAGATCCTGGCAGCCGGAAGCCAGTTGAACCGATATGCGGAGCGGCAGAGCCCGGCCCCGGTGAACCAGCTTCCCCCTCGTAGCGCACGGTATCCACTCCATCCAGAACCCCGTGGATCGATTACCTGAAAGTCTGGATAGTTGCCGGACCAGTCCATGCACCACTCTCTGACGTTGCCGTGCATTTGGTACAGGCCCCAGGCATTGCCCGGTAGCGCGTAAACCTCCACGGTTTCTTTTCGGGACACGCCTTTTTCTCCTCCCCCGTAAGGAAATTCACTATTGTAATTGACCTGCTCGGTCGTGATTTGGCTGCCGAAATGGAATGGTGTTTTGGTATCTGAACGGCAGGCGTATTCCCATTCGGCTTCGGTAGGCAGACGCAATCCCAATTCCGGTTTTCGTTTGTTGGCTTTTTGAATGAATTCTTGGGCGTCCTTCCAGCTCACCTTCTCCACGGGCCGCTCTAGGCCTTTAAATTTGCTGGGGTTTCCACCCATGATGGCCCGCCATAGAGCTTGAGTGACCGGCGTCTCCCCCAGCCAAAAGGCCCTCGTCAGGATGACCGGATGGGCCGCTTCGCTTCCCTCCCTTTCCGGTTCGTTTCCCGGACTTCCCATGGAGAACTCCCCGGGTGGAATAAGCCGCAGGCGTTGCGCCACGCCCTTGAATTCCAACAATGCGAAAACGCCGTACTCATCGGACCCGATTCCCTTTGCCCAAGAGGGTTTGGGGACGAGGCCCTCTCGAAAACGATCAAACTGGTTCTCCCATACCCATCGGCCTTCTTCGAGGCGCAATCCAGCAGAGGCGCCTCCGCTTTGGATTTTGGTCGAGCACAGAGTTTGATTGGGTTGCAGCCAAAAGGCTTTCCTTCCGCTTTCCCGAACCCGCACGAATAGGCCCTTGGAGCTGTAGCCGATTTGATCCGCCCATGGAGGCTTTTCCTGAAAGCCCACCTCCAAAACCTCACTGTCGGTGTGCAACATCAAGCCTTCGCCCCGCCGCTCGGGCATGGCAATCAAGCCTTCTTCTCGAAGGGCCAGGTAGCGCTCGGGTTCATCCTCGTACTGAAAACCGAGCGCGCCGGTGCGGCTGCTAGTCCAGGCCAAGGCTTGGCCCTGATGGAAACCGTTTTCTTCCTCGAGGTTCTCCGTCTTTCCTCTGCGGGACCGCAACGCCCGGCCCTGCTGGAAAAGGGTCCAGGATTCCGGCTCCAATTTGCCCTTTAATACCCAATGGACCTCGTCCAGAGGGAACCCGGCGGGAAAGGCCACCAAGCGCCGACGCGGATCGGAGTCCTCGGCGAATAAGTAGGCCGCCGCAAGGCGCACATCCCGCCAGCTCCAGCGATCTTGGCGGCGTGAGAGACGGGAGAACCAGGCGCGCAAACGCGGGGTTTCCGAACGCATTTGGAACGCCTTCGCCACACGCGCCATCAGGTCATCAGGTCGCGGAGGCTCTCGTTCCCCATCCAACAACCCGAGCAAGATATTGGCTTCTTCTTCGCGAATAGAAAACGGCAAAAGCGCGTGATAGGCCTTCAACAGACGCGCCAACTCTTGGCGCAATCCATGGGCAAGCGTCTTGAAAGCCTCGCGGTACTTGGCAATGGAATCCGGTTTGTAGGCCAGGGCGCTCAAGTCGGAAACAATGTCCGGGTGAGTCCATGCATAGTATTCGGAGCCCACATCCGCCTTACCGGGCGGCAGAAGAAAACGCGCGGCCCGCAACAGCGGGGGCTCCACGCGTACGCTAGGTGCGAGTAAGGTCAACAAGGCCTGGGCCCCATGCGCCCGTTCCACGCGCATTCCACCGCCCTGGAGTCCCAGAGCCATGGGGGCACAACCATTGAGAGGCAACCCGCGATCCCAAAAGACCGGGCGCCAAGCTTCCTCGAGCTCCCTGTCCCACAACCGGGGCGGCAAACACAGCAACGCGGAAGCCGCGAGGCCCTCCTCTTTCAAGAAACGCCCAAACCGTAGCCAAGCCCGACGCGTCGAGGGGCCGGTGGCATAACACCCCAAATCGCCAATAACCAGGACCGAGGTCCCCGATGGTGGAGGTTTATAAGCGCGGGCGGGCGCGAGGGGTTCGAACCAATCCCGGCAACCCGCCTCGGGCCCCCGATCGAATTGCCAAATGCGCAGCCCGCTTCTTCCCCGCACCTTCACCAACAATTCGATTGCCTCCGCAAAATCGCCCCAAAACGGAGAAAGGCGCGGATTACGGTCCACGATCACCTGGCCGAATGAGGACCAGTGTTTCTTTTTTTTGAGGGGCAGTTCATGAATGGGCTGACCCTTTCCCACCCACCTCATCAACTTGCATTCATCCAGGTGACGCGAATGACGGGCTCCGCCCAGGGCACGCCGTAAAAAGGGCCATAACCGGCCCGGCGGCGCCAATGGGGGCGGCGGGGGTGGCGTTTCTGCCACTTCCCCCTCGGGAGCGCCAGATTCATGTGCGCCCAGAGCGCGCGCCTCTTCAAACCAACGAGGCACCCCGCTTACCTTTTCATCCTCGGTTTTGCGCCGCCTGGTGCGGACCAGCCAAAAGCCGAGGTTGCCCGCCGCTTCCGAATAGGGCCGGGGAACAATTTGTTGCGGTTGGGTTCGCGGCGGCCGCGCATCCGACGCCTCATGCGGTTGCTCATGCTCCTCTACCAGATTAAATCCCAATTTGGGAGCCATAACCTCCAGGCAGACTTCATCGACAGCGAGGCAGGAAACCAGGTCCGCGCGACTGGTGCGTGATCCCGTGAAACCCCTTCGCCGGCGTTTTTCATTTGGCATGGCCACGCCCCTATTTCACCAGTGCGTATTTTTGAATTTTGACCAGGATATCCAACTGTGCCTGCTTGGAATCATATTTTGGCGGATTGTTTCGGGCGCGTTCATCCTCCGCAAGTGACCACACCGCACGCAAAAGGTCCAGGTACTCGGCCTGACCTGGAGGAACGCGACCCAGAGCCTCCGCGTCGGCGCGGTCTTTCACCAGTTGCCGCGCGGCTTCCTGGCGCACCTCCAGAGCGCAACGCTTTCCGAAATGCGCGGCGCCGCGCTTCACCAAGAACGCCTCCAGCTTTTCCGATTGGGAGGGAAGCGCCAATTCCAGCACCAGGCACCGGCGCACGAAGGCCTTGGGCAGTTCCCGCTCCTCGTTTGTGGTAATGATGACCAAGGGCGAGGGTGTTTCCTCCCTCAAGCCCACGGCATTTTCCAAAAAGGGGACCTGGAAAGCTCCATTACCCAAGGTTTCGAGCAGGCTATTGGGCAAATCGGATTCGGCCTTGTCAATTTCGTCGATCAGCACCACACAGCCCATGGACGGCTCCCAACCCTCGGGCGCGGCGTAAACCGGTGAGGATCGAAGGCTTCGCTTGTCTTGTTCCTTGGCGCCATTCCAATCAAAAGCCCACCAAAGTGGTCCGGGCGAAAGGAAATCCATTGGGTCGAGGCGCTTGTCCACATCGGGAACTTTTTTCCCAGTGGCGCCCAGCGCTTGGGCCTCGCCCAGCCTCGCCACGGCATCAAAATACCAAAGCAGGTCTTCGCCCTCGCTCTGGGCATGGACCACACTGCTGATGAAGGCTCGGCCCAGACAGTGCGCAGCGGCGCGCGCCAATTGGCTTTTGCCGCAGCCGGGTTCGCCACGCACCAATAGGGGCCGGCGGGCGGCTAAGGCCGCCTTCAAGGCCCAGGGGCTCTCCTCATCAAAGACATGCACTGTTTCCGGCCAGGACCCCATTCGGGGTAAGGGAATGCTCTCTCCAACCTTGATCTCGGGAGTCATGGCTACCATCCTTCTAGAGTTTCGCAAGCACCTTTTCCCTTATTTTGAAATAGGTGTTGAGTTGGACCCACATTTCATCCTCACTAATGGAAAATAAGAGTTGATGGGGCGTTTCATTTTCAGATTTCAAACCGAAATAGATAATCTCCAAATTAGGCAAGTCTTTCTCAAACTCCCGGCGCGTGGACACGTCGCTAAGCGGATGGTCCGCCTGGCTCAGGTTCACTCCCAGGTGGTACCTCTCGCCCATGATGGCCAATGATCGAAACGCCTCGTTCAGGGATTGGTCATTTCTCCAGGGAATATTCATAATTCGGCAAAATGACTCCTTCATGTACTGAATGGGGTCTTTTTCCTCGAAGCCCTTTTCAATCAGGGGATCGTCATGAAGTCCGAACGCGGCCTGAACCCCCAATTCGCCGCCTGGCGCCCATTGAGCATGCTCTTCCAATTGCCAGCCAAGCACCACGGCTACCCCGGCCGATGTGGAGATGGGGATCAGTAGGTTGCAGCGCGATGACTTTTCACGGAACTTCGCGCGCTCCTCGGGTTTCCAAGGAATATCCAGGCTACCGAGCCAGCCCAAAATGGACACGCCCTCACCAAACAAATTCACGACCCTGTCTCTCAGGCGGCGCCCCTTCAATTCCAGATATCCATCATGGAGCGCCAGGCCAATAACGAGCGCTTTGTCGTAAAAGCCGCCGGCCATGAGGGCCTTGACCAGGTCCTTGATGAGGCTCTTCCGTGTTTTGGTTAGGTTCAGGCGTTCCTGGAGGTAGGGAAGAATGGGTTCCCAATCGGGCCTGCAAAGGAGCCCCTCGATTTGGGCGCCCGCCTTTTTGGCCAGCAAGGGGTCTTTTTTCTTTCCCATCTTCAGTAGGATGGGTTTTTCCGCCGACTCTTCCCGGCCCCCCTCAAGATCGGGACCCGTGGGGGTGGATGCCGGGTGGCCGTTTCCGTGGAGCTGCTTTTGCATGATTTCAATATTGGTGGTGGCCCATAGCTCAAAAAAATTTTCCTTAAGAGCTTGGTCAAGGCATGCGATAAGATCTTCCGCCAATTTCGGGGGCGATAAATTGATTTCGAGAAAGCCCCTCGAAATCTCGCCATGGTCGAGAAAGGCGTGGCGGACCCATTTTGAGAAGTCCTTCTGCTGGACTTTTTCTCCACGCCGAACACTATTCCAGTAATTATTGAAGATGGCCCCGTATCTCAGGCTTTTTTTGAACCAATCCTTGTTGACGGGATACTTTTTTAAGGCGCCCAGGTTTTCCAAAGCGGATTGGGTAACCAGTGCAAAAGCTTTGTCGAGATCCTGCCTGTCAATTTTTTTCTTGCCAAATTTTTTCTTCAGGGCCTCGATCACGGATTTTGCGGCGTCCGTGGAGGCATTTCCCACCAGCCCGGCCAGTATCCATGCAATCCAATCTATGGGCATTTCGCGCTCCGGTTTCCCATTTCGTTCATGGGTCGTTCCCGCATAGCTTAAACCAAAAAGAAAAGAAATTTTCCTGCAAAAATTTGGATCATGGCATTCCCCGAACAAAGGCTTTTAGTGGAAGGATTTTACAAAATGAGGAGATTTCGAATCAACCGAGATCACCATTTCCCGCCAGGCAATACCTATAGCGCGGGATGATCCATGGCAAGACGGGAGCCCACATAAAATCCACGAAACACGGGAATCGCGAAGTCGCGATCCGCGGAACGACAGCGACCCGCGCGCGCGATCCAACTCCCCCCTCGCAACAGGCGGCTTTCCCCTGATTCCGGGCCTACGGGGTCAATCGCCGCGCCCTCTTCATAGGCATCGTACCAATCCGAACACCACTCTCTCACGTTGCCATACATTTGGAAAAGGCCCCAAGGGTTGGCTGGGAATTCATAGACTGCCACGGTTTTCTGGCGGTATACGCCTTTCTCTCCACCCGCATAAGGGAAGTTGCCATTGTAGTTGACCCGCCCTGGCGTAATTTGGTTGCCGCAATAAAATGGCGTGGCGGCGCCCGCCCGGCAAGCGTATTCCCATTCCGCTTCCGTGGGTAAACGTAGGCCTAGTCCCGGTTTCAAACCATTGAATTTCTGGATCAGGAGCCGCGCATCCTCCCAACTCACATTTTCTACCGGGTGCTCGGGGTCCTTGAACCTGCTGGGGTTTCCACCCATCAAGGCCTGCCATAAGGCTTGTGTTACGGGCGTTTCTCCCAACCAGAAACCCTTGGTCAGAGTCACTGAATGCTGCAACTCTCGCTCGAATCGCTCCACCTCAACCTCTGGAGAGCCCATCAGGAAGGTTCCCGGCGGAATCCAGCGGAAAGCATGGCGGACCTTTTTGTAGGTGAAGGCCACCCAAATACCGAATTCGTCCTCGCCCCAATCACTCGCCCAGGCATAGGGAAATTGATGCAGGGGCAGCCCATGGGCCGGGTTTCTGGGCACCGGATTTTCGTCCATCTCTCGCCTCCGCCGCTATTGTAATCGAATTTGGCGGACTTTCGGAGACTGTCGTTGAGTGACCCGGCAAACCCAAATCCACAAACCCGAATTGCTGGATCTCCGCGCTCGCCATTTCGTGAAGCGCGTATTTGTCAGACTTGCGCTTCAGGCTCAATAAATTCTAGGTTTCCGGGAAACCGCTTCATGGATGGTTCCCAAAACGCAAAAAGGCCGGGCCCCGAGGACCCGGCCATGTTCAAATTTCGTTTGGGTTTAGGGGCAAATCTGCCAAATGCCGCCGTATTTGCCGATGATGCTGATGGAGGCGTCATCGCGGAACCTACCGGTCATGCTGCCCACCACCGTGTTGGTGCCGGGCAACAGGATGCGGGCGCTCCACACGCCGTCGATAGGTGGATTGGTCAGGTTCCAGGTGCCTTTCACGTCGTAATCGGGATCCGGGGCGTTTCCATCGTAGATGATCCCACTCCAGGTGCCCTGACCCGGCGCGGTTTCCACCAGGGTGCCGGTCACCTTGTAGACGAAGGCGCCGGTGGGATCGTACATGTATCCGCCCATGCTGCCGTTGGTCGTACCCACGGGCAGGTTCCAGCGACCGCGGGTGGTGCCGTCCATGCATTGCGGGCCGATGTCCAGACTGTAGGCCGAACGGCCGTGAGTGAAGGCCACCAGGGTTTCCGTGGTCGCGTTGGCCTTCATATCGAAGATCGCAACATTGGCCATACCCGCGTTATGCGGGGTCCATGTGGCGCCGGCATCGGTGGAGACATAAGCGCTGATGTCGGTGCCCGCCCAGACTCGGTCCGGAACGAGAGGATCGATGACCAGCGCGTTCACGGGGATATCGGGAATCCCGCTGCCCGATGGCGACCAGGTATTGCCGCCGTCCGTGGACTTTCTCACGTTCAAACCCGCCGCCCCAGAAAACCCGGCCCGCGACTGGTAGACGATGTCGGAATTGTTGGGGTCCACCGCGATATCGGAAACGAAAAGCGTGGAGCCGCCGATATCCACCTGAGTAAAGCTCGTGCCGCCGTTGGTGGAACGGAATACGCGCCCATTGTTGGAGCCGGTGTAGATCAAATCCGCGTTCGAACCGGGCGTCGGATTGGCGAAGGTTTCGATGGCGCTGAGAGCGCCGCCGCCGGGAGCTAGCTCCGCGCCGCCGGCCAGGGCGGAGAAATGGCCTGGCGAGGATGCGGTCACCCAGAAGTTATTGGCGCGGTAAAGCCGGTGTGTGCCGAAGTAGAGGGTATCGCTCACGCCGCGATCCAAGTGCATGGGCGCGTAGAACAAGACCCGGTCGAAAATGTTGATGCCGTTGCTGGGCGCCGACGAAAAGTTGTAGAAGCCCATGGTCGTGGCAAATCCATTGGTGGTCCACCCACAGCCAATCAACTGCCCACTGGCGTTGAAGTAGGTGTGAACCAGGTTCTGGGGGTTGCCCTGGTCGATTAGGGCGAAACCGCCGTCACCGAAGTCCAGATGCGGCCAGGCGAGGCTGCCCGTCCAACCCATGGTGCCGTTGTCTTGGGTTCCGCCGTAGGCGCGATTGGGATCGGTGGGATCGATATCGCCGCCGGAGAACTGGGTAATGGCCAGGTTGCTGTTGATGTTGATCCAGTTATCGCCCTTGTCGTCGGAACGCCACACGCCGCCGTCATTACCCGTCCACAACCGGTCAGGATCGCCGGGCCAGGTGGTGATGGCATGCACGTCGGCATGCAGGGCCGTGGTCATGTCCGCGCTGCGGACCTTGTCCATGAAGCTGACGCCGCCGTTATCGGAGCGCATGAACTGGGTGGGCAACACCCCTTGCGTGCTGGCGCCCGCGCCGCCGGTGTACAGGACATCCGGGTTGCCGGGCTCCACATAGATGGGCATATCGTAAAAGCATTGGGGGTTGCAGTATTGGTTGGCCGCGGGAAGCTGCGACCAGGTCGCGCCTGTATTGACCGACTTGTAGATACGCCCGCCACTATGGCCGGTGCCCAAATACAATACGGTATTGCCCAGACCGTCGTCGGTGGCGGTAACCCAGGCGCGGCTCCAAGCGCTGTTCACCGCCGGCAACCCACCGGTTCCGCCGATCTGCGTCCAGGTCAGGCCATTGTCGACAGAGCGGACCAGCCCGCCGTCATGGGGACCGCCGTTCCCGGTGAACCACAACGCACCCCACCATGTGGTTGGGGTTACGGGATCTTGAATGACGATCGAAGCGCGATTGTTGCTGGTGGTTCTTTGCGTCCAGGTCAACCCGCCGTCGAGCGACTCGTAAATCCCTCGCGGGGGCAGGGTCGGGCCCAGTACGCAGCCGGTCCCGAAAATGCCGCTGGCGCTGGTTGCCAGCAGGTGATTGGGATTGTTGCGATCCACGACGATTGAGGTGACGCCGCGATTGGTGAATTCGGCGCTGCCGAACGGCCCGGTCCAGGTATTCCCCGAGTCGGTGGATTTGAAGACGCCGACGCCGCCGTAGGAATCGCAGGAGCCGTTACCCTCACCGGTTCCGATGTAGATCACGGCCTGCCCCACCGCGTGAGGGGCGGGATCGATGGCAATCGACCCGATGGCGATCGAGGCCAGGTCATCGGTAAGCGGCGTCCAGCTCGCACCGTTGTCGGTGGTTTTCCATACACCGCCCTGAGCGCCGCCAAGATAGACGGCGTCATCGATATCGTCGATGGCCAAGGCCGTCACCCTACCGGTAACATCGCTTGGATAACGGGGCGAACTGGTAGGCGTTTGACCGTTTGTGACGGGCGCGGGCCCGATATTGACCCAGCTCGCCAGCATGCGGGTGGCGCCGGCCGCGGCTTCTTGATTCTTCAGTTGATCGTATGCTTCCTTGCGGGCCCTTGCCGCGTCGAAATTGGCGTCTCCCGGCTTATCGCGCCGCATGAGGTAGTAGGATTCTTTCAGGTCGCGTTTTCCTTCGATTTGCAGGTCGGTCCTGGCCGTGGTTTCCACCTTTTGCCCGAACCCCGGTCCCACGAGGACCAGGAATCCAAGCAACGCTGCCAGTAGGGTTTTACGGAAAAAGTTTTGGTTCACGTTTGTACTCATACTAACTCCTCTAAAGCAAACTTATACTCAGTTGAGACTCGGCTTAAAATTCAAGCAACCATGACATGTACCAGCTCAACCAAAATTGCATTTTTAACTTTGGCCGTAATTCCCACAAGTGTCTCCATTCAACCACTTTCAGCGATGACTTTCAATCTCAACTTTTCCATTTTTCAGATAGTAAATACTTTTAATTTTTAGTTTTTACAAATATGTGATTTAGAGCAATTTGATCTACCAGCAAAATGCGGGTTTCAAATCATGAACGGCAGCAAAAGAGGAAAATGCCTAGCGGGGCCACGCCCCAGCCGGGGGCGCCCAGCCGGGGGCGCCCAGCCCATCAAGGCTTGTAGTTTCAGGTTGCGCGGCCCCACGCAACAAGCTCCAGGCTTCAAGCCACAAGTTGGACTTACTTTACCCCCCGCCTGCGGATTGGGTCTTGACACCTGCAACTGTCGCCTTGGCGTTTGAAAAACACCACACATAATTAAAGATTCTGACCGCCAAGGCGACCAGGTTGCCGTTCCGTTAAATGGAGCTATGCCATAATGGAGCCACCATTGCAGTTCTAACCCGCGTCTCGGCAGGAATTCGTCCGATAGGAGAAGGAATCGATGATCAGGAAGAATAGGCAAAACCGCTCAAGCTTCATCTCCAGCGTGTTGGTCTTGATCCTTTTACCCACCGCGGCCTCAACTGCACGGGGGGATGAAGAAACCCCCGCAAAGGGTTATCGCACGCCCCCCGGCGCATTGATGGAGTTGGTGGATGCCGCGGAATTTCCCGACGCGGATATCTCTCCGGATTTTCAATTCATTTTGTTGAAGGAGCCCTCGGGACGGCTCGGTATCGAGGACCTGGCGCAACCGGAGCTCAGGCTCGCGGGTCTGCGCATCAATCCGAAAACGATGGGCCCCGCACGTCCTCGTTCCCTAAAGCGGTTGACTGTTTTGCGGGTAAAGGACGGCAGACAATCGGAGGTTGCGCTTCCCTCGAAAGGCGCGATTCTCGACCCGCGCTGGTCACCGGACAGTGGACGCATCGCCTTCATCCTCATTGCAAGAGATGGGCTTTCCCTTTGCGTAGCGGAGGTGGACTCGGGCGCCAGCCGAGTCCTAATCGAGGGAAGGGTCAACGGTTCCATGGGCCGCAATCTCTACCATTGGCTTTCCGACGGCGGCGGCCTGGTATGCCGCGTCCGGTCGGAAACCCTGAGTCCGCCGGAAGCGCCGGCCGTACCCGTGGGTCCCAACATTCAGGTTTCCAGTGGCGTCAAGGCGCCCGTGCGCACGTACCAGGACTTGTTGAAATCGGTTCATGACGAGCGGCTTTTCGAATACTACACGAGGGCCCAATTGACTCATATCTCCCTCGACGGCAAACAAACTCCGATCGGCCCCCCGGCCATGTTCCTGGAGGCCCAACCCTCTCCGGACAGCCGTTACCTTTTGGTCCGAACTCTGGAAAAACCCTTTTCCTACCTGGTTCCCTTCAGGCGCTTTCCCCAGACTGTTCAGGTTTGGGACCGCTCGGGCAAAGTGGTGAAGAGCCTGGCTGAGCTGCCGCTTGCCGAGAACCTGCCCAGGGGTTTTGATGCCGTGCGGACGGGCCCGCGTTCGGTGGCCTGGCGGGCGGATGCGGACGCCACCCTTGCCTGGGCGGAGGCTCAGGATCAGGGAAACCCACGTTTGGAGGCAAAGGTGCGCGATCGGGTCTTCATACTGGCGGCGCCCTTTAAAGAGCAACCCCGAGAATTGGCGGCTCTCGATCTGAGGTTCCGCGGCATCGAATGGGGCCATGGCGAGTTGGCCTTGGTCACGGGCCGTTGGCGTCGCGACCGCGGTATCCGTACCTGGAAGCTATCGCCGGACCGTCCGGACACCCCGATGGTATTGCTGGTAAACCGCTCATATGAGGACCGCTACAACGATCCCGGCAATCCGCTTACCCATTCCAACGCCAGGGGTTTCCCGGTTCTTCTCACCGTGGATAAGGGTCAGGGTTTGCTTTATGAGGGGGAAGGCGCGTCCCCGAAAGGCGATCGCCCCTTTTTATCCGTCAGGAGCTGGGAAAAAGGACCCTTTGAAAAGATGGCCGGGGATGAGTTGGCCTGGCAGAGCGAAGATCCCTGGTACGAGCGAATCGTCGGGGCCTTGGACGGGGACGGCTATCGGTTCCTGACCCGACGCGAGTCTATCAGGACTCCTCCCAACTACTATATCCGAGACATGCGCGGCGGCCCGCCTCGGGCACTTACCCGCTTCCCCCACCCCACGCCGGCCCTGGCCGATGTGCGAAAGGAACTGATTTCCTATCCCCGAGAGGATGGCGTCAACCTGACCGCCAACCTTTACCTACCGCCGGGCTACCGCGAGGAGGACGGCCCTCTCCCCATGCTGGTATGGGCTTATCCCAGGGAGTTCAAGAGCGCGGACGCCGCGGGCCAGGTAAAAGATTCGCCCTTTCGCTTCGCTCGCATTTCCTACTGGGGTCCACTGCCCTATTTATCTCAAGGCTACGGGGTACTGCATGGTCCCAGCTTGCCGATTATCGGGGAGGGTGATCGGGAACCCAACGATACTTATGTCTCCCAATTGGTAGCCGGAGCCCGAGCCGCGGTGGATGAGGTGGTGCGGCGGGGTGTGGCCGACCGCAACCGCATGGCCATCGGCGGCCACTCTTATGGCGCTTTTATGGCCGCCAACCTGTTGGCCCACAGCGATCTGTTCAGGGCGGGCATCGCCCGTAGCGGCGCATACAACCGCAGCTTGACCCCATTCGGTTTCCAGGCCGAGGAACGCGGTTTCTGGGAGGCGCAAGAGGTATATGCGAACATGTCTCCCTTCTTTAATGCGTCCAAAATCCAGGAACCGCTGTTGCTCATTCACGGGGAGGCGGATAACAACTCGGGCACCTACCCGCTCCAAAGCAAACGCATGTTCCAGGCGCTTAAGGGACTCGGCGTACCGGCCAGACTGGTGATGCTACCCCATGAAAGCCACCGCTACGTGGCGCGCGAATCGCTGCTGCACATGCTATGGGAGCAGTGGTCCTGGCTTGAGACCCATGTAAAGCCCATCGGCGCGCCTGGTGCCCAACCGAAGGTCAAAAGCGAGGCCCGCCCACGGTAAGGGCGGGCGAGAAACGGGGCGAAGCGCGGAAAGGACGAATCCTGCGCTCGGGGACCAATTTGATTTCGGTCATTTTCAGAGGTAGGATGGAAGAGATGTGTGGAGGAAGGACGATCCAGTTTAGCCCCCGGAGAATCAGGTCATGACCTCGTCCACCCGCGACAACGCATGCCGCAATGGCGGGAACCCCTGGCGCATGAGTCTTTTGGACAGGCTCTTGCCAGCGCCGAACCGGTTGCCAAAAAAAGGGCTCGGACCGGGCCATGCGCGATGCTTCTGGCGGCAAAGAAATTTTGGCTTTTTTTGAAAATACTAAGGCCTAATGCTCGACAGTCATCGGGAAAAATGACGCTTGAAAATTCCGCCATAACCCTGTAGATTGTTGATTTTAGGCTCTAACTTCCGCACTTGCATTGAGTTACCCATTCTCCGGCAATCGGGTTTCAACACAATTCGCGGAAAACTGTTGGAGAAGGAGCACCGCGTGTCCCAAGACATCATTCCCGTGGTCAACCTATCGGAACGGCAAATCGATTCCGCGCTGATCAATTTAATCCCGATCAAGGTACTGAAAAAGCACACCGTGGTTCCCATCAGCCGCAGGGGCTCCACCATTACCGTGGCCACCAGCGATCCCTCCAACATCTTTGCCGCTGACGAACTCAAGTTCATAACCGGCTACAACATCGAGCTGGTGGTGGCAAAAAAGGAAGATATCCAGCGCATGTTGGGCGTGGTCAAGTACATGCCGGAAACCGGAATCTCCACCCATGGCGGCGGCGCGGGCTCCAGCGATCCCGCCGCTCCCGCGAGCGCCGGCCCGGAAGGGGGCGGCAATGACGAAAAGGGCATGGGCGCCATTGGCGACTTTGACGATTTCGACGATCTGGTTATGGGCGCGGTCGATGATGTGGAGGTCGTGGAGGCCGAGGAAGACGACCCGCTCAATCCTAACGTGGACGCGCCCATCATCAAGTTGGTCAACAGCATCCTTTTAAAAGCCATTCACATGCGGGTCAGCGATATTCACGTGGAGCCGTTCGAGCGTTCCGTGCGTGTGCGCTATCGCTTGGACGGCGTGTTAAAGAAGGTCATGGCCCTGCCCCAGCAGATTCGCAGCCCCGTGCTCTCGCGCCTCAAGATCATGGCCCACCTGGATATCGCGGAAAAGCGTCTGCCCCAAGACGGCCGCATCAAGCTGAAGATCGGCAAGGACCAGGAAATGGATTTCCGGGTCTCCTCGCTACCCACCATTTTCGGAGAAAAGATCGTCCTCCGGCTACTGGACAAATCCAATCTGCAACTGGACATGACCAAGCTGGGTTTCGATGACAAGGCCCTCGAAATTTTCCGCGAGTCCATCTATCAGCCCTGGGGCATGGTGCTGGTCACCGGACCCACGGGCAGCGGCAAGACGACCACGCTGTATTCGGCCCTCTCCGAGCTCAATAAGGAAGACACCAATATCATGACCGCGGAAGATCCGGTGGAGTACAACCTCCAGGGCATCAACCAGGTCCAGATGCATGAGAGCATCGGTCTGAATTTTGCCTCGGCCCTGCGCTCCTTCCTGCGCCAGGACCCCGACACCATCCTGGTAGGCGAGATCCGGGATTTTGAAACCGCGGAAATCTCCATCAAAGCGGCGCTCACGGGCCACCTGGTGTTAAGCACGCTGCACACCAACGACGCCCCCAGCACGGTCAACCGCCTGGTGAACATGGGTGTGGAGCCCTTCCTAGTATCTTCGGCCACCAACCTCATCCTGGCCCAGCGACTCGCGCGCAAAATCTGCGAATCCTGCAAGGAGCCCTTCACCCCCACCACCCAGGTGCTGGAGAGCATGGGCTTTTCCCTGCCCGAAATCAAGTCCATGAAGCTCCACCGCGGGGCTGGCTGCGGCACCTGCTCCAAATCGGGTTACAAGGGCCGGGTGGCGCTTTACGAGGTGATGCCCCTGAACCAGGAGATTAAGGACATGATCGTTTACGGCGCCAGCGCTTCCGAGCTCAAGGAAAAAGCCATCGAATGCGGCATGGACACGCTGCGCATGGCCGGCATTAAAAAAATGAAGGCCGGCCAGCTCACCCTGGACGAAATCATGCGCGTCACCAAAGGCGACCAGTAGCGAGCGCCTTTCGGATCCCAAACCCGGCGGGCGGAGGCCTTCCGCCCGAGGACGCCGCTTTTTAGGCGGTCGTGCGTCCGAAAATAGGATTTTTTAGCCGGCGATTTGGCAAGCTCCTGACTTTTATAGGGTTATTGTGCAGCAGAAACGGAGCGCTTCTCCATCATGTTCCCGTGGTTTTCTCCAATAGTAATTTGAAGGCTCTTTTCAGAATCCAAATTTCTTACCACCGAGGGTGCCGAACCGCCATCCCCAACTTGTGGTTCGCGGGTGTTCGGATAGGCCTTTCCAGGCAGAAATCACTCTACCGCCATTTGGGTGGAATCAAGGACCGCCGAACTAGAAAGGGTCCATCCAGAAACAACAAAATTCACCACCGAGGACACGAAGCCCCCTGTGTCAGGCTAGTTGTCACCTTAAGATTTTTGATATGGAGACAAGACGTGGCCTACTCGGTAAAATTTAAGAAAGCCGCGGTAGAGAAACTGCTGGCCTTCAA
>JBGTRP010000045.1:0-17266 GCA_041940685.1 Acanthopleuribacteraceae bacterium | reverse complement strand
CCGGTTTCGTGGACCGATTCGATGGTTTCCGAGGCGGCTTCCCCATTTTTGGCAGCCTCGGACTCGCTTTTTTCGATGCCCTGAATCCAGTTTTGCAGAATGAAAACCGTTTGGAACACCGGCGTTCGGTTGGTGTTGGGGTCAACCTCCAGGCGTTTCACGAGCAGGGAGAAGGGGTAGTCCGCATGGTCGAGGGCGTCCAAAACCCCGTGTTGGAGTTGACGCAGAAAATCACTGAAGCGGGTGCTTCCGGTTGGTCTGCCGCGAATGGAGACCATGTTCATGAAGTAACCCATGAGGGTTTCGAAGCGGCTTTCGGGGCGGCCCGCCTGTGGGGTGCCCACGATGATGTCCCTTTGTTTGGTGTAGCGATGCAGCAAGATTTGGAAACCGGCCAGAAGGAGGGTATAGAGGCTGGCGCGTTGCGAGCGGGCCAACTTCTTGAGAAGCATCATGAGTCCGGGGTCGATTTCAATCGCGTGTACCTCGCCCAGGTTTTTTCGCGCGGTTGCACGTGGGTAATCCGTGGGCAATTCCAATAGCGGCAACTCGCCGGCCAGGTTTTCTCGCCAAAATTCCCATTGGTTTTTCCCTCTCTCCGACTCCAGCATCCCTTGCTGCCATTGCACGAAATCCGCGTATTGCGCTTGCAAGGAGGGGAGATGGAAAGGGCGATCGTGTAACAGGCATTCATACACATGGCTGAACTCGTTGATGAGGATGCTGTAGGAAGTGCCGTCGAAGATGATGTGGTGAATCACCATCAGCAAGACATGTTCTTTTTCCGCTCGCGAAAGGAGGTAAACCCGCATAAGCGCATCCTCTTCAAGATCGAAGGGACGATGGGCGATTTCCTGTGCATAGGCTTCAATCTCGGCCAGCTCGAGATGGGAAAGATCCTCATGTTGAAAAAAAACTTCACGGCCGGGATCGACTACCTGGTAGGGTCTATCGTCCATGACCTTGAAGGTCGTGCATAAAACCCTTTGGCGTTGGGTCAGAATTTGAAAGGCGCGCTCCATTTTGCGCGCATCCACCTCGGTTCGAATCAGGGTGGCGCTGGGTAGATTGTAGGCGTAATTGGTGGGGTCCATCTGGTGGATGAACCAAAGCGCGCGCTGGCCCTCGGTTAAGGGAAAGGGCTCGGAGACCTCAGCCTCTTCGTCATCTTGACCGGATTTCTCGGCTTGCGGACTGGATTCCCGGTGGATGAAACGGGCCAGGTCCTTCAGCGTGTGGTGCTCGTAGAAGGTGCGGGCGGGCGGCTGGAAACCGAGTTTTTCGCGGATGCGGTTGGACAGCTTTTGGCCGGTGAGCGAGTCGAATCCGTAGTCCACCAGGTCTTTGCCGGGTTTGATCTCCTCGGGATCGATTTTTAACAGATCGCCCAGGAAGGCGGCCAACATGGCCGTGACCCCTTCCAGGTCGAGGCGGGGTTCCGCGGCCGGGGCCTCTACCGGAGCCGGCGTTTCCTCCGCCGGAGGCGATTCCCCATCCTTGGGAGACTTGGACGCATTGAGCAACTCCAATAGTTGCATTGCCTGCTCCATGGTTATTTTGCGTTCGGCGACCTTTTTAAAAATCTCTTCTTCGCTCATATTCATGTCTTGACCTCGCGGTATTGTCTGGCTTTTTTGAACTGGGCCCGCAGCTTCATGGCCTGTTGCGGCGTGATGCGACCCTCGTTCAATCCGGCCAGGATCATTTTAAGTGACTCCTTTTCATCATCGTGGCTGCTGTCGCCCGCCGAGGAAGCGGCGGGTTCGGGCGCTGGCTCTCCGGTGGTTGGTTCGGGCCCCGGCGCCGCTATCTTTTCAGCGATGAGGTATTGGGTCAGGTCTTGGATGGTTGAGGCCTCAAAAAGAGACCGCATGGCAATTTTTTTACCATAAATATCCTGTAGCCGGTTCACCATTTTCGACCCGGTGAGGGAATCGAATCCATAATGCTGGAGGTCCTTGGCGGTATCCAAGTCGTCCGCATCCATCTTGAGCAGGCTTGCGATGATGTTGGTGAGGGTGCGTTGAACCCGTAGCTCGAGCGCGTTGCCGGGCCGGTCGGCAGCGTCCGCCGCACTCGTTTCGGGCTTGGGCGGGGGCGCGGGTTTGGATTGGGCTGGCTGGTTTTCAAGAGTGGCGGCTGGTTTCGGAGCTTCGCTTGGTTCGGCCGCGGCCGAGTCGCTGGCGGAGGGAGAGAGCCAGTATCTCTTGCGGTCGAAAGGATAGGTGGGCAGGGCGAGGCGGCCGGCATCGCGCAGTTGTGGCAGGGCGCGCCAATCGATATCCAGTCCACGGACCCACAAATCGGCGGGCCGCTCCAGGTCGCCATCTGCAACCCAGGCCGCGAGCCTTTCCCTTCCCTTTTGCTCGAGCGCGTATTCGGATTCATCGGCTTCCCCGTCATCGGCATTGCCTTGGAACGATGCGCGCCCGTCGATCTTGTCCTCCAGTGCTTGGTCCAAGCGGTCGATCAGTTCCTCGCGGTTCTCCGCGATGATGGCCAAACGCTCCTCCATGGCCTCGCGGCCGAGCAGCAGGGTAAAAGAGAAATCGGCCAGAGAAATTTCTCGATGCTCCCGCAGGAATGCCCTCATGTTTCGAATCTGCTCTTTCAACACCGCTTTTTTGCGGGCAGAAAAAACGAAAAGCATGGGACCCTCGAACCCCACGTCGCGATTCCCCACCGCCTCGGGCGCCTTGTATTCCTCCAGAATGAGATGGGCATTGGCGCCGCCCGCGCCGAACGAGCTGATCGCCGCGATCAACGGCAGGTCAAGAGTTTTTTCCTCCTCTTGAATCTGCCGGGGCTTCCAGGGCGCGGTCTCCTTTTGCACGGCAAATGGCGATTGCTCTAGCTTGAGGTTGGGATTGGGCGGGTCGCTATGGATGGAGGGAACCAGGGTATGGTGCCGCATCTGCAACAGGACCTTGGTCAGTTGGGAGATGCCGGAGGCCGCCTCCAAATGGCCGAGATTGGATTTTACGGAACCGATGGGGCAGGGTTGTCCGTCGGGGCGATAGCCGGCAAAGGCCTTGCCCAAGCCCGCGACCTCGATGGGGTCGCCCAGGCTGGAGCCGTTGGCCGCGGATTCCACGTAATCCACTTCTTCCGGCTGGACGCCCGCCCGCTCCAGGGCCTTCACGATCAGGTCCGCCTGGGCGTTGGGGTTGGGAACCGTGAATCCGTTGGTCTTGCCGCCGTGGTTCATGGCGCTACCCTTGATCACGGCGTAAATGTGGTCGTGGTCGCGGATGGCGTCGGCGAGCGGTTTGAGCAGCACCGCGCCCACACCCTCCCCCGGCACGAACCCATCGCCATCGCCAAAGCTCTTGCAGGCATCGCCGCTGCCCACCATCATCGCCTGGCTGAGCCCCAGGTACTTGGTGGGATGGATGCTGAGGTTGATGCCTCCGGCAAAAGCGACCCCGCATTCGCCATTGCGAATGCTCTCGCAGGCCATGTGGATCGCGGTCAGCGAGGAAGAGCAGGCCGTGTCCAGGGAAATGCTCGGGCCCTGGAAGTCGAAGAAATAGGAGACCCGGTTGGCAATCGAGGAATAGGAGTTGATCGACATCATCGCCTTGATGTCGGGATGATCGGCCCACAGCGAATAATGCTGATACATACAGCCCGTGAATACGCCGATCTCGCGGGGGTACCGCTCCGATCCGCGCAGGGAATCGCGGGTATAACCGGCATCTTCCATGGCTTGCCAAACCGTTTCCAGGAACAGGCGCTCCTGGGGATCCATAAGCTCCGCCTGGGCCGGGGAGATGCTGAAGAAAAGAGGGTCGAAGTCCTCGACGCCCTCGATGAAACCGCCCCATTTGGTGTAGCACTTGCCGGAGGTTTCCTTTTCCGGATGGTAATAGGCGTCGCCGTCCCAACGGTCCTTGGGGATTTCTGTAATGCAGTTGCGGCCGGCCTTCAGGTTCTCCCAAAATTCGTCCAGGTTCTTGGCCAGGGGATAACGGCCGCTGAGGCCGATGATGGCGATCGGAGTTTCAGCATCGCTGTCCCGCGAGGGAAGCGCGCCTTCGGATGCGGGCGACGCCGCGGCCTCATTTGGGAAAGATGGCGGCCCCGCCTGGAGGAAGCGGTCGCCGCCGAGCTCGGGCAAGGGTCCAGAATTGTATTCGGGAATGTCTAAACGCGTGGTCATATGCGCTTCGGCGGGAGCGGTTTGGGAGGCATTCATGTTCACCGCGGCGCGCAGCTCCGTTTCCAGGTTGTCGACCAGGTAACCGGCCACCCCGTTCAGGTTGCTGTACTCGAAGAAAAGGGTGCTGGGCAGGTCCTTGAAATCCTTTTCGAGAATCTTGTTGAGCTCCATGATCATAATGGAGTCGATGCCGTATTTTTCCAAGGGTGTCTTCGGTTTGATGCGCTCTGGTGGGAGGCTGGTCGCCTCCGACAACACGCCCTTGAGGTAGCTGACCGCGGCCTGGAGCAAGGAGGCCTGATCATCGCCGCTCGAAGCATGAGGCTCGGCTTCCTCGGCATGCGAGGTTTCGGCCGCGGGCTCCATGGAGAATACGCCAAGCACGCGGCGAATCTTGGCCCCATCGCCGCGCGCCACCATCGCCTGGGGTAGACCCGCGCTCAGGAGTTGCTCGAAAATTTCCAGCCCCGCCTCGGTTTCCAGGGCGCGCATGCCCGAGAACTTGAAGTAGAGGTCCGCCTCTTCGGCGGGAATTTCCATGCCTCCGCCTGACCAAAGGGGCCAGTTGACCGAGAGCGTCAGGCCGGACCGCTTACCCGAGGCGCGGGCTGATTCGCGTATCGCCGCAAATTCGTCCATGAACCGATTGGCGCAGGCGTAATTGCAGGTCCCGAAATCGCCGAGCTCCGCGGAGAGCGAGGAGAACAAGAGGAAGCAGTCCAGCTCTTCGTCACGGGTTGCCAGGTCGAGGTTCAAGGTGCCGTGGATCTTGGGACGCAGGGGGTGCGTGAAAGTAGCGCGATCCGTTTCCAAAACGCCCTCTTGGCCCAGCATCCCCGCGATGTGGAAGACGCCATCCACGCGGCCGAATTCCACCTTGGCGGCTTCGACCAAACGCCGGCAATCCTCGTAGGAGTTGATGTCCGCGCGTTCATAGCGGACCTCGCCGCCCAGGGTCCCCAACTCCTCCATTAACGCGCGTTTCGCCGCGTTCAGCTCCGAGCGTCCACTAAGCACAAGGCGCGCCCCGTAGGTTGCCAGCAAATACCGTGCGAAGGTGGAGCCCAGGCCGCCTGCGCCGCCGGTGATGATGTAAACGCCGCCCCGCTTCAGCGGTGTTTGAACGCGATTCGCGGGTTGTGGATCGAAAGGTTGAAGGAACCGCGCCATCCGCCTCCCCTTGGACCAGGCGCTTTCCTGGCCGCCGCGTGCGGAACTCGCGCAACATTCCTCAACCAGGTTTCCAGCCCAATCCGAATCCGATAATTCGGGTGTTTGACGCACGGAAACCAGTTCGAAGCGATGGTTGACCGAAACCAGGGATTTGGCGAAACCCGCGACCGCGGCGTGATGCGGGGAAGCGTGTGAGGCATCGCCCCGAAAGGCGTAGAGGCAGCGGATCTTTTGGTCGGGAAGAACGGCTCCCACGGCTTGAACCAGAGGCAAGAGGGCCAGGACCCCGGTTTCCAGTTGGGCATCCAGGTGGGAAAGCAGCGCCCGCGCCTCGTCCTCGGCATAATCGGGCTCCACGCGATTTTCGTTCCAAAGGAAAATGATCGCCTCGGGCGGCGCGTTCCGCGCGTGGAGGTTTTCCAACAATCGGCGGTAGTCCTCGGGTTGAGCCGCGTTAATTTCGAAGCGGTCTCTGTCCACCTGGCGGAATGTCTCGCCGGAGCGCACTCGGATCAGCGTGCTGGACTCGCCGAAGGCCCGCTCCAATTCATCGGTTGGGGACGTTTCCCGCTCGAAAACGAGCACCGTGCGCGGCTGATTTCCCGATGCGCTGATGGGTTCCTCCCGCCAGGCGGGCGCAAGGTAAAGCGTTTCCCCTTGGGGTTGGGCCGAGTCCGCGGTTTCGGCGGCGGCATCGCGTACGGCGCGCGTGCTGAAATCGCGGATCCTGAGAAAAATTCGACCGCTTTTGTCGGCGAGGTCCAGATGAAACCTTGCCAGGCCGCTAGATGACGCCTCACCCTCGGCAATGGTCGCGTGGACAAAACAGGTTTGCGGCATGGCGCCCAAAATCTGCAGCTCGCCCAGGGCGAAGGGGATATGCAACACGGGTTCCGTTTGGGCGTTGGCCGCTCCGATTCCGGTTATGGTTCGCAACGCGCCGTCCATCAACGATGGATGGAGGCCGAAGCGGGTAAAGTCGGCCTCTCGTTCCGGCGGCAATTGAAGCTCGGCAAGCGCTTCGCGGGCCCCGCCGTACACCCTTCGCGTGACCCGGAAAGAGGGTCCGTACCCAAAACCCATATCCGCGAAAAAGCGGTAGAGCTCATCCTGTTCGCGAACTTGGGGGCAACGGGCTCGAAGGGCGTCGATAGCCATGGGCTCGGGGACTGGAGGGGCGCCCTTGTTCTCGAAGGCCAGCCTGCCCTGGGCGCAGATCTGTTTTTGACCCTTATCCCGGCTGTAGACCGCGAAGGCCACGGCCTCTCCGCGCGGGTAGAGCCCCACGAAGATCTCCTTACTCCCGGCATCCAGCAGGATCGGACGCGCCCAAATCACATCCTGGATGCGCCGGACCGGTGCCGGTCCCGCGAGATCGCCCGCGGCGCGCACCATCTCCAGATAGGCCACGCCGGGAAACATGATGTTGCCCTGGACCAAATGGTCGTTGAGGAAAAATTCCTCCTTGCGCAGCGCTTTGCGGAAGCACTGTTCCGCGAGGGTAGAGACATTGGCGTCGATCAGGGGATGCAGCGCCGCGGTTCCCGCGCCGCCGCTTGCCTCCGAGATGCGCGCGGTTTCCACGGTAGGAATCCAGCAACGCTCCCGGGCGAAGGGATAGGTGGGCAGGGAAATGCGGCGGGGCAACCCGTTGCGGTAGAGGACATTCCAGTCCAGGTTGGCGCCCTCTACCCAGAACCTGGCGATTTTTTCCAAATTCCCCTTGCGCAGGATGGCTTCCAGATACTCGATATCCTCGCTGTCGCGGGAGAGAAGCAGCGGATGGCGCACGCCATGTTCGATATTTCCCAGGAACAGGCCTTCCGCCTCATCCGGATTGGCGAGAAATCCATCCAGTCGTTCGAGCAGCTCCTGGGCGGACGGGGCCAGGATGGCGAGCCGCGCTTCCATGGCCTCGCGGCCCACTTGCAGAGAGTAGGCCAAATCGGCAAGGTCGGGTGGATGGCGATCCTCGCCCGCGGCGTCGGGATCGACCAGGTAGCCGGCCAAGGCCGCGAGCGTGGGGAAATCAGCGAACAGGGAGGGCTCGATTTCCATGTGAATCGACGCGCGCAAACGCGCCGCAAACTCGGCCAAACTGACCGGGTCGAAACCGTATTCGTGCAGGTCCTCGCCAGGATCGATTTCGCGCTTGTCCACGTTGATCAGGGAGGAGGCGATGTCGAGCAGGCGGTCCAACACTTCCTTCGGTGCGGCGGATGCGGAACTCGCATGCTTGTTGCCCGCCAACCGCTCGCGAAGGAAGTCGGCCAGGTTGGCGGCCTGCTGGCGTAGCCGCTCCTCATCGCGGGCGGAGAGCACGAAGAGCCGGCGCGCTTCATCGGCCGTCCTTCTCGCTGGAGCTTCGGCCTCGTACTCCTCCAAAATGATATGCGCGTTGGCGCCGCCCGCGCCGAATCCGCTGATCCCCGCCCTTCTGGGAAAGCTGCGGGCCTCGCCGTCCACCATCAGAACCGGCCGCCGCCATGGGGCCAGATGCTGTTGGATGTAAAAAGGCGAACTCTCGAAATCGATTTCCGGGTTCAGCGTACGCGAGTGTAGCGACGGCGCCAATTGGCCGTGCCGCATCTGCAGCAGCAGCTTGGTGATGCCGGAGATGCCGGCCGCGGACTCCAAGTGCCCGATATTGGACTTGACCGAGCCCACCGAACAGGAGTGGCGCTCCAGGCCATGGCGGCCGAATGCCTTGGTGAGGCCCGTGATTTCAATGGGATCACCCAGCGAGGTTCCGGTTCCATGGGCCTCGATATAGGAGATGGTGCGCGGGTCCAGCCCGGATCTGGTAAGCGCGGTTTCGATCAACTCGCCCTGTGATTTGGGACTGGGGACCGTGTAGCCGCTTGTCTTGCCGCCGTGGTTGAGGGTGGTGGCGCGGATGACGCCGTAGATGTGGTCGTTGTCCGAGGCCGCCTTGGAGAGGGGCTTCAACAGCAGAGCGCCCACGCCCTCGCCGGGCACGTAGCCGTCGCCGCCCTCGCCGAAGCTGCGGCAGCGGCCGTCGCTGGAAGGCATTTGCGATTTACTGAGGAAGGTGTATTTGCTTGGATGGAGCGTGAGATTGACGCCTCCGGCCACCGCCAGATCGCTATCGCCGCGGTGAATGCTCTCGCAGGCCAGGTGGATGGCGGTCAGGGAAGAGGAACACATGGTGTCCAGGGCGATGCTGGGCCCACGGAAATTGAAGAAATAGGAGACATGATTGGCGATCGAGGCGGAAATCGAGCTGGGGTGGACCATATTGCCCTTGAGCTGTTCCTCCGCGCCGAATAATTGGTATTGGGCCCACATCACGCCGACGAACACGCCGACCCGCGCCCGCGCCAGGGAATCGCGGGTATAGCAGGCGTCCTCCAGAGTGTGCCATACGGTTTCCATGAACAAGCGTTCCTGGGGGTCCATTTCGTTGGCCGCGCGGGGAGGAATGTTGAAGAACAGGGGGTCGAACTTATCGGCATCCGCGAGAAAGCCGCCCCACTTGCTGTAGGTCTTCTTGCCGCCCTTGGCGCGGTCGGGATCAAAGAACTCCCGGTAATCCCAGCGGTCCCCTGGGATCTCCGTAATGCAGTCGCGGCCGTTGCGCAGGTTGTCCCAAAAGGATTTCAGATCCGGGGCCAACGGATAACGGCCGGCCATCCCGATCACCGCGATAGGCTCGTCGCGGGATTGTTCGCGTTTGTAGTGCAGGGGATTGGGCGAGGCGAACAGGGGTTGGGCCCGTTGTAGGGGCGCCTTGACAGGTTCCGCAACGGGTCCTGTCGCGGGTACCGAGGACCGTTCCGGCGCTTGGGCCGCGGTCTCCGTGGGAGGCGCAATGCCCATGCCCGCGCGCAGTCTGCTCGGCTGGCCTTCCGCCACGAGGAAGCGGTTCGCCGCGCCGGCGAGTCCCCGCTCGAAGGCGGCGATGCCGGCCTCGGTGGAAAGAGTGGTCATGCCCATGCTATCGGCAAGGCTGGCCTCCGTGTGCGCGTCCACGGCCATACCGCCCTCACGCCATAGCGGCCAGTTGATCGAGACGGTACGGCCCTGCCGCCGGCCATGGGCTTGCAGTGATGCGCGCAGCTCCGCGTAGCGGTCCATAAAGGCGTTGCCCGCGGCGTAATCCGCCTGACCCGGGTTGCCGAACATTGCCGCGATCGAGGAGAACAGGACAAAGAAGTCCAAGGGCTCATCACGCGTTTCCTCATCCAGGTACACCGTGCCATAGACCTTGGCGGCCAAAACCTCGTCGATCTCGCTCTCGGTTTTTTGCGGGGCGTAAGCATCGCGGATCACGCCGGCCGCATGCAGCACGCCGTTCAGGGGACCGAAGCGGTCGTGGATCTCTTCGATAAGACGGTGAACCGAATCGCGATCGGCAATATCGGCCGGCAGATAGATCGCTTCGCCGCCCATTTTTTGCAGCTTGTCGAGATAGGCTTTTTTGGCGCTGTCGAGTTTGGAGCGACCGGTCAGCACCAGTTTGGCCTTGTATTCCGAGGCCAAATGCTCGGCGAATATTTTGCCCAGACCGCCGGCGCCGCCGGTGATCAACACCACGGCTTCGTGGCGGATAGGGTTTGGGGCCTCGGTAGGCAAGAGCTCCTCCACCACCCGCAACAGGCGGCGTTGCCCCTGGTGGCGAATCTCCACGGGTAGGTCCAACCCGTTGCCGAGCTCCTTCAACAGGATCGCCGCCCATTGATTCGGATCGGGTTGGTTGGCCTCCTCGGCCGGGCGCCACTCCAGACTTTGGCAGATGAGCTTGGGGTTCTCCAGGTGCAGGGTTTTGGCCAGGCCCGCCACGGCCGCGTACTGCGGCTGAGGTTTGTCTTCGTAACCGCGATAGGTATAGAGCAGGCGGATGGGTTTCTGGGGCTTGCGGGCCAGCAGGGCCCGCGCCAGGAAGAAAAGGGAGTAGACGCCCTTGCGTAGATGCGCGTTGAGCACCACGGCCGACGGGGAAAACCCCTTGTGGCCCCAAGAATGGAAAATCACGCGTGGGAGCGCGTCCGCATCGGCTAGGGCCGCAATGAGTTGTTCGTGGTCCGCGCCGGATTTGGGGTCGATGCTGTAGTGGTTTTCGTCCTGTTGTTTGAAGCTCTTGCCGGGTTTGACCAGAATCAGGCGAGTGTTGGGGTCGAGCTTTTCCGTGAGCCGAACCCGCAGGGATTCGTCCTCGTCGAAGATGAGAATGGGGCCCTCGACCGATATCGAAGCCTTGGGAAGTGGCGTTTCCTTCCAGACCGGCTTGAAAAGCAGCGTTTGATTGGGCTCCGCGGCTGGTTTCGGCGTGGCGGGGGCCTCGGGTTGGGTGGCGCGCGGCGCGGGCGCGTCCAGGCTCGCGAGGTATTCGGACAATTCTCGGATATTGGTGTATTCGAACAGAAGGGTGGGGTAGAGGCGCTGGCCGATCTGAGACTCCAGCTCGCGCACCATTTTGAGCAGGTCGGTGGATTCCAAACCCTGATCGTAGAAACCCTCGTCCAGGCTCACCGACGATGCGGGCTTGTCGATCAATTTGCCGATCATGGCGCGGATCCCGCTCTCAAAGGCGTCCCGCGATTGGATGGCCCCCGAACCGGGCGGTTGCTCCACGGCCGGGGAGGGCGTCTCGACGGGGGCGGCCTGAACCGGGGTTGGCGGCGGGGCTTCGGCCGTTTCTCCGGAAAGGTTTTGCAGCCTGGTAATCAGCTCCTTGGAACGGATCAGCTTGGCGGTGAGGTTGCCGATACGGCAGAGCGGCCGGCCATCCGCGTCATAAAAATGCAAATCGGTATGGCTTACCTGTTCGGAGGTCCCATCGCCCCGGCGTTTGGGCACATGCACATAGCAACGTTCGCCCAGGCCCGCAAGCGCGCGGAAGGACTCAATGTAAATGGGGATGTAGGGTTTGGGATCGCTATTTTCGCCCCGGTCAAAGAGAAAGGGCGTCAGGGTGGAGGCGTCCATGTAGGCGGGATGCAGGTAAAACTGTCTTAGATATTGCCGCGCCAAATCACTGAGGTGGAATTCCGCCAAAAGATAATCTGGATTCAGGTAAACCTTGCCCAGGCCTTTCATGAATACGCCATGCCGGATTTCCACGGTTTGGGCAAAGGCGTACAAATCGCTCATGTCCACCACATGCTGCGCGCGGGCGCGATAGTCCTCGATGGGGAAAGAGACCCATTGCGGCGCCGGTTTCAGGTGCAGCTCACCGCGCAGGTTCTCCGACCAATGGGGGTCCACGGGCCGTCCGTCCTTGACCTTCTGGCTATGCGCGGCGAGGCTCCAGAAGTCGCCAGATTTTCCGAAGTTGAGGCGAATCCGGCTGTCGTAGTTTTCCGCGGTGGAAACGGCTTCCATAAACAAAATATCGCGCAATTCCACTTCAGGAAGGTTGAAACCCTTGGCCTTGAGCACGCGGAAGATCAGGTCCAGGAAGGTGACGCCCGGCATGATGCGCACCCCGTGAACGCGGTGGTCGCGCATGATGTAGTCTTCGAACTTGATGGTGACATAAGCCTGGATATGATCGGACGGTTTCATTCATTTTCCCTTTGTTTTTATGTCCGCCGAGGAGGAGGCGGGAGGATGGATGCGGTTATTCGACCAGCTCCAGTTCGAGCATGGGCGGTTCATTGCCGGCGTCCTCATCGAAGCTCAGGTCCAACATGGAAGGCGGGTCCGAGCTCGACGGCGCAGACGCCATTTTCGCCGATTCGCCCTTTTCGAGCCAGTACCGTTTGCGGTTGAAGACCACCGGCGGCAGCGCTTCCCTTTGCGGCTGATAGCCGTCGGGCAATAGGGGATCGACCTCGGAGACGATCATATGCGCGTTGGTGCCGCCGAATCCGAATGAGCTGATGCCGGCCCGGCGAATCCCCTGCTGGGGCTTCCAATCGGCCAGCGTCGTGTTGGGGTAAAAGGGCGAACTGGCGAACTCGAACCGGGGGTTGGGGGTTTCGCAATGAAGGGTTGGCGGCAACTTCTTGTGGTGTAACGCCAAGACGACCTTCATGAAACTGGCGATGCCCGCCGCGCTTAACAGATGGCCGAAATTGGACTTGACGCTGCCCACACCACAGAACCCGCTGTCCTCGGTGTAGCGCCGGAATACCTTGGTCAAGGCCTTGAGCTCGATGGGATCGCCGATCATGGTTCCGGTTCCGTGGGCCTCGATGAGGCTGATGGTGCGCGGATCGATTTCGCCCCGCTTGAGGGCGCGTTGGATGACGTCGGCCTGGGCTTCCGGATTGGGGGTCGTGATGCCCATGGTGTGACCGTCGTTGTTGATTGCGGATGCGTCGATGACGCCGTAAATGCGGTCGCCATCGGCGATGGCCTTGTCCAAAAGCTTGAGCACGACCACGCCGCATCCCTCGCCGGGCACGAAACCATTGGCCTTCTCATCAAAGGTATGGCATTTGCCATCGGGCGACAGGGCGCGCGCCTCGCTGAGCATGAGGTAGGCCTCTTCGTCCAGGACGATGTCAACCCCGCCAGCCAGGGCCATCTCCGACTCGCCGTTGACCAGGCTGTGGTTGGCCAGGTGAATGCTCAGCAGCGAGGAGGAACAGGCGGAATCGACTACCAGGTTGGGACCCTTGAAGTTGAGGAAATGCGAGGTATGGGCCGCGATGAAGTTCTGGCCGAAGCCAATGATGCTTTCCTTGAGGGCCGCGGTGCTGCGCGCGGAGTAGTTGGCGATGCGGGAACCCGCGAACACGCCGATATTGCGATTCCAAAGGTCTTTTTTCTCGTAACCCGCCTGGCGGACGGCCTGGACGCTGACCTCCATAAACTGCCGGACCAGCGGGTCCATGTGCGGGGCCACTTCCTCGCGGATTTTGAAGTAGGCGGGATCGAAATAGTCGATATTTTCGATGAAACCGCCCCACTTGCTGATGGTCTTGCCTTTTTGGTAGGTGGGCGCGTAGTAGCGGTCCACGTCCCAGCGCCATCTGGGCGCCTCTACCACGCTGCACACGCCCCCGGCCAGGTTGGACCAATACGCGCCGGGATCGCTGGCGCCGGGGAAGTGACAGGCCATGCCGATGACCGCGATCTTGGGCGGTGGTCCCTGGCCGAGGCCCGGCGCGGCCGTGGCGGATGCCTCGATGGTAGTGGTGCCAATGGTCCGGGCCAAGGGGGTTTCCGCGGCGATTTGCGCCGTTGGCTGCCATTCCCGCTCCGGCGGCGCGGCCCCGGCGGCTTCCGTGGGCGGATCTCCCGCGGGCATTTTGGCCCGCAAGGGCTCGGCAAAGCTCTCCGCGAGGTGGCCGGCCAACTCGTGGAGGGTGGGGAACTCCAAGAGGAGCGAGGGATCCAGGCTCACTTCCAACCAGGTTTCAATGGTTTTCACCAATTCGGCCAGCAGGATCGAATCCACGCCGTAGTCGCCGAACGGGGTATGGGCGTCCAGTTGGGTTTCCGCGATTTTCAGCTCCTTGCCGATCAAGGCGCGCAACCCTTCCAGGGCGAAGCCGGCGAGACCGCCGCCCGTGGGAGCGGGCGTCTCGGATGGCGCTCGCACGGGTTTCGCCGTCTTGCGCTGGACCAAGGACAAACGCTCGGGGTCGAATTTGCTGGGATCCGCCAGGCAGGGCAGCACCCTGGCCATATCCGGCAGGGCCATGGCCTGGTCGAAAAGCCGCAGACCGCTTTGGGTGTCGAGCCCGGCTAGGCCGAGCGCCTCGGCGACCGGACTTTTCACCTCGCCCATGCCGACCTCGGTCCAGTTGGGCCAGATCATGGATTGGAAATAGGTCTTGCCCGCTGCGGTTTGATGGTCGGCAAAGGCATCCATAAAGGCGTTGGCGGCGGCGTAGTCGCTCATGCCCGGCGCCAATGCGGGGATGCTGCCGGAAACCGAGGAGAACAGGACAAAGAAATCAAGCGCATCGTCGGCGAAGACCCGGGCCAGGGCGGTCAAACCCTCGACCTTGGGTTCCAAAACGCGCTGCATATCCGCGACCTCCTTGTTGATGAAGGCCGGGTTCTTCTGCAGGGCCAGGCCGGCGCAGTGAATCACGCCGCCGATGGCGCCTTCCCCTTTGCGAATGCCTTGGAAGAACCGCTTGAGCGCCTTTTCCTCAGCGAGCGAACCCGCGTAGATCCGCACCCGCGCGCCGCTTCGCTCCAGGGAAAGGATCTGTTTCAACTTGGCGGCCAGCGAGGGATGGGTGTCGGCGCTGTCGGCCCGCTCCTGCCAGGATTCCCGCGGTGGGAAGTCTTGAATGCCCATCAACACCAGTTTGCGTGCGCCCTTGTCGACCAGGTGACCCGCGATCTCCATGCCGATGCCGCGCGTTCCGCCGGTGATGACGTAGACCTTTTCCTCGTCCAGAGGCTTGCCGTCCGCGAGTGTCCAGGGCGAATCCACGGCAGGAGATGTGGTTTCCGCGAAATAGGGCAGGAACCGTTTCCCGGCCCGGTAACAGATTTCGGTGAAGGGGCCGTCATCGGCCAACTCCCGCTGGATCACGGCCGCCAGCTCGGAGGGCTCCGTGGCGCCGGAATCGAGATCCGCGACGCGGGCTTGGACCATAGCGTACTCGGCGCTCAGCATTTTGATAAACCCCGCGAAAACCGCGCCGTTCAGGTTCGGGCGCTGGTTTTGGAAGGTTTGCAGACCGCGCGTCAAATGCAGCAGCCGCATGGGCTCGCGGCCCCGGGCCTTGATCAGCGCCTGCAGGAGGGCTATTTTACCCGATTCCAGGCCGGGTCCGGTCCCGGGCTTTTTCTGGATGTCGGAGAGGTCGACGACATCCGCAATGCTGCCGAATTCTTGGAGCAGGCGTGCGCCGAGTTCCCCGCCCCTCTCGCCATCCGTGAAATCCAGCGGGTAGAGGTTTTGGGAGGCCCCGCTTGGCTTTTTCCCGTTTTGAATCAGAATGGTTTTCATGCCGGGCAACAGATCGGCGATGCCCCATTTCATCGGATCCTCAAGCAGAACTAGGACGGAACCGGTTGGAGAAGAGGAGTTCGGGGCGGGCGATTCATCCACGGCCCATTCTTTTTTCAGGAGGTAGCTGGCCAGGGACCGCGAGGCAGTCATGGGCGCGGGTGTTGGACCGCCCTCGGGGGTAGGCACCCAAAAGCGGCTCTTGGCGAAGGGATATCCGGGCAGGGCCAAACGTCTGGGCCGCGCTTCGGAATCGTCCTCGTGGAGGAGCGCCCAGTCCACATCGATACCCGTGGCCCACAAACGCGCGAGCTTGGTCCAATCGCGGTATTGCAGCACCACGCTCAGGAAGGCCTGGCCCGCTTCCCCCTCGATGAGCATGTCGGCCTTGCCCTTGTCCGCCTTCAGGTTGCCGCGGTAGGCCCGGTCCAACACTTTTTCTCCCTGGCAGAAGGCCGCCAGTTTCTCGCGTAGCTCCTGCATGTCCGTCACGATCAGGGCCAGCCTCTCCTCCATGGGTTCGCGGGCAACCTGAAGGGTGTAGGCCAGGTCCGCGAGCGCGGGCGCCGCGCCGCGATCCGCCACATGGTCTCGACGCGCGGCATGGGCGTTCAGTGCCGTTTTGGAGAGTTGGTTGGCGATTTCTTCCAAGTTAGCCGACTCGGAGAAGGTCTCCGGCGGTAGGTCGAGGCCGAACTCCTCGTTTAGGCGATCCCCGAGGCGCGCGAATCCAACCGGGTCGAACCCATACTCCACCAAATCTTCCGCGGGGTCGATCTCCCCTGGCTCCACATTGATGATGGCCGCGGCCACTTGGCGCAAACGATCCAGCGAGACCGGCTCGGGCGTTGGCGTGGCGAAGGGTTCGGTTGGGTGGCCATCCTTTTCGAGGAAGGCCAGCAGGGAAGCGGCATAGGCCTTGAGCCGGTCCTCGTTGCGGGCGGAGAGCAAAATCAGTTGGGGTTGTTCGGGCGCCGGCGCTTCCAACCGGCTCGGTATGGCGGTGGCGTGGTATTCTTCCAGCACCAGGTGGGCATTGGAGCCGCCGGCGCCGAAAGAACTGATGGCGGCTCGCCGCGGCTCCGTTTGGGAAACGCCATTCTCCGCGATTTGGGGTGCGGGCCAGGCGCCCAATTCGGTTTGGACGTAGAAGGGGACGTTCTCGAAATCGATGTTGGGGTTGGGTGGGAGCGCGTGCAGCGAAGGCGCCAATTGGCGATGCTTGAGTTGCAGCAACAGCTTGGTGAGGCCGGCGATTCCCGCGGCGCTTTCCAGATGGCCGATGTTGGATTTGACCGTTCCGATGGCCACCGAGCGGCGGGGGAGGTCCTGGTCCTTGAAGGCGCGGGTCAGGCCATTGATCTCGATGGGATCGCCCAGCGAGGTCCCGGTTCCATGGGTTTCCAGGTAGCCGATGGTCCTCGGGTCGACCTTGGCCCGTTGCAACGCCTTTTTGATGAGCTCGCCCTGGGCTACCGGGTTGGGTACGGTGTAGCCGTTGGTTTTGCCACCGTGATTGAGCGCGCTTCCCTTGATGACCGCGTAGATGCGGTCGCCATCGGCAATTGCCTTGGGCAGCGATTTCAGCAAGACCGCGCCCACGCCCTCGCCGGGCACGTAGCCGTCGCCGTCCGCGCCGAACCCTCGGCAGCGCCCGTCGCTGGAGACGAAGCCGCCCAGGCTCAACTGCAGGTATTTGTTGGGGTGGCTGGCGACGTTCACGCCGCCGGCCAAGGCAACCTCACTGTCGCCATTCTGAATGCTCTGGCAGGCCAGGTGGATCGCGGTCAAAGAAGAGGAGCACATGGTGTCCAGCGCCACGCTGGATACGCAGAAGTCGATCCGCGATGCGGCCGAGGCGCGGGATGGTGAGCTCACCCTCGGACATGACGGTGATGAGCAGGTTCAGCGTCTCCTCGGGGACGCGGTTGATCTCCTCGACGTACAGCAGACCGCCGTCGCGCAGGGCGCGCACGAGCGGGCCGTCGACGAAGACGTCCTCGGCGTAGCCCTCGGTGAGGACCCGGGCGGGGTCGATGTGCCCG
>JBGTRP010000044.1:0-17277 GCA_041940685.1 Acanthopleuribacteraceae bacterium | reverse complement strand
TTACAAACCGAACATGAATTTACGCTGCCCGTGGGGTTCGTGGACAAGGACGGCGAGGTTCACCGCGAGGGAACCATGCGCCTGGCCAACGCGCGCGACGAGATCGCGCCGCTGGAGGACCCCCGCGTGGCCCGCAACAAGGCTTACCTGGTGGTCATCCTGCTGGGTAGGGTCATTACCCGACTGGGAGCCCTGAAGAGCATCAACCCCGGCGTGATCGAGAAGCTGTTCTCCGCGGATCTCGCCTATCTTCAGGATTTCTACTGGCGCATCAACGCCAATGGCCAGTCTCGCGCCACCGTCTGCTGCCCCGAATGCGACAACCACTTCGAGGTTGACGATTCCGTGCTCGCGGACGGCGCACCGGTGGGGGCATAGCGCGTTACCCCCTTGAACAGCTCACCCGGGAAGTGGCCTTCCTGGCCTATCACTTCCACTGGTCGAAAGCCGAAATCATGGAGATGCCCCATCAAGAACGGCATCTCTGGGTGAAGCGGGTTTCCGGCATCAACCAGGAAATCAACGAGGCCGCCGAAGAGGCCGCGCGCGAGGCGGCCCGCTAGGCTCATGGCCGAACCAAAAAAGGAATGGCGAGAATGTCCAACAAACCCGGCGTCTATGTGGAAGAGCGGATAGCCGTCCCCGAGGAGGCTCCCGTCACGGAGCTCGCGGTGCTCGGCATCGTGGGAATGGCGCAACGCGGCCCCACCGAAAGACCCCAGCGGCTGACCTCGTGGCGGCAGTACAGCGAGGTTTTCGGGGGGTTCATTGGCCACGGCTTCATGGCCCACGCGGTATACGCGTTCTTCCGCAATGGCGGCCGCGTATGTTGGGCGCAACGGGTGACGGCCGCGGAGGATCGCGCCGCCGAGTTGGACCTGGACCGCCTGACCGGCGGCGCGCTGCCCTTCCGAATTGTGGCCAGCTCCCCGGGTGAGTGGGGTAACGCGGTCGAGGTCGAGGCCCATGCGGTTTCCGACCGCAAAATCGAATTGGGCCGCATTCAGCGGGAAGAACCGCTTTCCGAGGCCATTGCCCGGCTGGGCGGACCCCTGAACGGTCTGGTTCATATCCGCGACAGAGCCGCGCCGGTCCACCACGGAGTAAAGGTGGAGAGGGGCGCCTGCAGGGATGGCGCGCCGTCCCACCGCTTTCATGGCGATGCCCGGCTGCTGGGAAAAGGCTTTAAGCTCGTGTTCCGATATGAGGGCCGCGGCGAAACATTCGATGGATTGAGCACCGATCCCAATCATCCCCGCTACGCATGCCGGATCATCAATGGGCCCGCGCTTTACCTCGATCCCCTGAAGCGTTTGCAGGAGGGCTACTCCACCCTGGTGCGGGTGGAGCCGACCCGGGCTTGGAACGGAAATCCCTACATACCCAAAAACCGCGTGTGGCGGGGCTTCCTGGAAAAAGGCCGAGAGCGGGGAGCGCCCATGCGCCGTGCCTCCGATTACACGGGATACGCCGGCTCGGATCCTATTTCGATGCGCGGTTCTTCCGACAAGACGCCTCGCGGCCTGGCCGCCCTGGAAGCGGTGGCGGAAATTGAGCTGGCAGCCCTGCCGGATCTGACGCTCATCGGCCAACCCTTGCGCGATCAGGCCGGGGCGAGGCTCGGACCGGTTTGGCGTGGAGAGCTACCCGTCAGGGGCGATTCGGAACCCTATGAAACCGGTCTTCGTCACCTGGTTTTCCATTGCGAGCGCGCCACCCCGCGCTTCGCACTTTTGGACCCGCCGCGGCCCGCCGGCGCGGACCGGGGAATTGGCGATGTCACGGCCATCGCCCAAAATTTCCATCTCTACCCCGGCTCGCGCAACGCGGCGATCTACCATCCCTGGGTGCGCCTCCCCCTACCCGGCCGGGGAGGCGCGGCCATTTGGCTGCCGCCCTCCGGACATGTAGCCGGTATCTACAGCCGCGCCTACCAGGAACGCGGCCTGGGCGCGGCGCCCGCGAATTACCCGCTCGCCGAGGCGCTGGCCATGTACGCCGGATTGTCGCGCGCGGAGCAGGGCCGCCTCAACGCGCGCGGCATCAATTGTCTGGACTGCGCACCCGGCAAGGGGGTACGGGTTTGGGGCGCGCGCACGCTTTGGTACGGCGCCTCCACCAACGATATCACCTGGACCTATATCAGCGTCCGCTTGCTGTACCTGCGCCTGATGCGCTTTATTCGCGACACGCTGACGCCGGCCGCCTTCGAGCCCAATGACGCGGAGCTCTGGGACGAAATCGCGGCCACGCTCAGCCTGTTCCTGGATGAGCTTTTCCATACCGGCGCGCTCGCGGGCCAGTCCGAGTCCGAGGCTTACTTCGTCAAATGCGACGAGGAAACCAATCCACCCGAATCCGTGGCGGCGGGCAAGGTTGCCGCGCTCCTGGGTTTCGCGCCCGTACGGCCCGCGGAATTCATTTACATCCGGGTGACCCGCACCGAAAGCGGGGTGGACTTCCGCGAGGAAGCGGGTCCACGGCCCGCGGAGGCCTGAACATGGTCAGACGCGAGACCGATCCCTATCCCGGTTTTCGTTTCAGGCTCGTGCTGAACATGGTGCTGGTCGGCGCCTTCAGCGAATGCACGGGCCTCCAAGGCGAAACCCAATACGAGAGCTACAACGAGGGGGGCCGCAACTCCTGTACGCTGCTCTTTCCCAGCACCACTTCCCACGGGACGATCACGCTGAAAAAGGGCGTCACCCGCTCCAACCTGCTCCAGGCCTGGCATGGCAGCGTGGCCTCGGGCCTGTTTCTGCTCAACCCCCGCAAGCTGCTCAACAATATCGCCATCAAGCTGCTGGACGAGAAGGGCAAGCGCGTCAAGCGCTGGCAACTGCTCAATGCCTTTCCCGTCAAGTGGGTTGGTCCGGATCTCAAGGCTGCCGCGGGCGCCGAACTCGCCATCGAAACCCTAGAAATCGCCTGCGAGGGCTTCAAGGTGCTTCCCCCGCTTTAAGAACCTACAACCGAAACAGGAACCTACGATGCCTATTCAAACCAAAATCGGCGATGTCACCCGCACCCTGACCGCTCTGCTCAAGGAGGGCCAGGACACGCGCTTCTTCGAGGTGACAAGCGAAAGCCCCGCGGATTTCGAGGAGGGTGCGGACGGCACGCCCCGGGTCAACCTGTTCTTATTCCATTTGGAGCCCAACCCCATGGGCAATGGCCCCAACTGGCAGGTAATCAGTCCGGAAAGACGCCGCAAAGCCGGTCTCGCCCTGCACCTCTACTACCTGATGAACGCGATTGCATCCGCGCGGGCGGACGAGCATCGGGCCCTGGGAACGGCCATGGGCATCTTCCACGATTCCGTTGAGATCGAGCCCGAACGGCTCAAGGGCGCACTGGCCCATGAGGCCGAATCCCTGCGCTTGGACCTCTGCGCCTACTCGATCGAGGACCAAACCCGCATCTGGAGCGCGCTGGGCAGCGCCTACCGCCTGGGCGTCTTTTACCGGGTGCGGCTGGTCACCCTGGATTCCGGCATCGAGATCGTCACGCCGCGCGGTTCCGATATCCAAACCCGTCTTGGAAAGTCATCAAATCTGAAGGAGTTCGGCTCATGACGGCCTACCGAAACGATCCGCAATATCTGAGTGACCTGTTGCATATCCTGGACCTTCATCTGGCGGGGCTGTTGGCGGCCTCGAAACCGGAGCGGGGCTTCAACAAGTTCGCGGGCCTGACCCTCACCCGAGAGGAGGCGGAAGCCGCGCTCAGCGATGCCTATCGAGAGTGGTGCCAGGGAAAAGCGGCGCGTGCCCCCTGGCGGACGAGCGCAAGGAAGGCGGAAGCGGTCATCGCGAAAAGACTGCATGCCACGGTCCAATCGGGAAACGCGCCCGCCCTCTTTCTCCTCGCGCAGCGCCTGTCTCTAACCCGCTTCGAACTGAACACCCTGGTTTGTGCGATCGCTCCGGCCTGGAAACCCCATTACCACAAGCTGTTCGGATTTCTCCAAAATGAACTGGGCGCGATTCAACCCCGAGTCGAGCTATGCCTGGATCTGTTTACCGAGGGCGATGAGGAACGCGCGGCTTGCCTCGGGGCGTTTTCGCCGAACGCCCCCCTGTTCCGCTTCCAATTGTTGCGCATGAACGAGGCAGGCCCGAGTTGTCCGCTCAAGCGGGAATTGAATATCGACGATCACCTGCTTCGCCTGGTTCTGGGCGCGGCTTCGCTCGACCCGCATCTCCTTCCCTTCTGCAGTTTGGAGGAACCGTCCCAGAATCAAAAGCACCCATCCCTGGACGAGGATCTGGCGGCGCGTCTGAGTGTGAACGAGGATCTCCCGCGAGTCATCCATCTCCACGGCCCTCGCGGCGCCGGCAAAAAAGATCTGGCGAGGCATATCGCCTTCCGCAACCATTGGCCGCTCATACTCGTGGATTTGGAAGGTTTCCGAGCCCTTTGCCCGCATCCCGAGGAAACCCTGGCCCGGCTCCAGCGGGAGGCGTCCTTGCAACGCGCCCTTATTTTTTTCGAGCAGCGGACCGGGGAAAAGGAAGCGCTGCTCTCGGGCAACTGCAAACACGCCCGGGCGCTGTTGTTTTTCCTCAAGGAAAGCGCTTCGCGCGTCTTAATCGCCGCCCAAAGGCCATTGCCCCTGGAATCGCTGCAGCCATGTCAGCTCGCCCGTCTGGCCCTCCATCCGCCGGATTTTAAAGCAAGATGCGCCCATTGGCGGTCGGCAATGGAGGAAACCGGCGACGAAATCCCAACGGAAGAATTGGCGGACCGTTTTCCCCTGACGCCGGGGCTCATTGGCGAAGCGGTCCAACGGGCCCGGCAGATAGCCGCTCTGGCGGGCAGACCGCTGGCGGCCGAGGATTGTTTTGCGGCCTGCCGCGAGCTCTCCCGCACCGGGTTGGAAGACCTGGCGTTGAAGGTAGAGCCGCTCTATGGCTGGGAAGATATCGTGCTGCCCGAGGATGCGATGGCCCACCTGCTTGAAATCCGCGATCAAATGGCCTGCCGGAGGCGGGTCTACGGCGCGTGGAACCTGCGTCACAAGCTCGCGGGCGGCAAAGGTTTGGTGGTGCTGTTCACCGGCCCGCCCGGCACCGGAAAAACCATGGCCGCGGAGATCATCGCCGGCCAGTTGGGTCTGGATCTGTATCGCATCGATCTGTCCGCCCTGGTGAGTAAGTACATCGGCGAAACCGAAAAGAACCTGGAACGGCTGTTCCGCCAGGCGCGCAACGCCAATGCGGTCCTATTCTTCGACGAGGCCGACGCTCTGTTCGGCAAGCGGGGAGAACAAAAGGACGCCCATGACCGCTACGCCAACCTGGAGGTGAGTTACCTTCTTCAGCGATTGGAGAACTACGAGGGCATGGCCGTGTTGGCCTCCAACCTGGCGCGCAACATCGACGAGGCCTTCGTGCGCCGGCTGCGCCACATCGTGCGCTTCCCCTTCCCGGACGCGGCGTTGCGGCGCGAGATCTGGCGGCGTTCATTTCCCCCGGAACTGCCGCTGGCGCCGAGACTCGACCTGGATTTCATCGCCAAGCGTTTCGAGCTCAGCGGCGGCTCGATTCGCAATGCCTCCGTGAACGCGGCCTTCCTGGCCGCGCGCGGCGAGTGTCTGGACATGAGGCATTTGGTGCGCGCCATCCGGCGCGAGTACCAAAAAATGGGGCGGTTGTGTCTCAAGGACGATTTTGGCCCCTATTTCCGACATATTGAGGAAGGCGCCGCGAAGGGCGTCGGAGGCGCGGCATGAGCGAACGGGGCACCATCATCGGAGCCAATCCTTTGGCGCGCATGCGTCTGGACCGTCCCCAACCGGGGAACCGCAAACGCCTTGCCCGCGTCAACCGGCCCGCCCGCTTCGCGGATAGCAACCTGGCCCGGAATCGTATCGGGGCGGGCTACCGCTTCAATCTTTTCTATCAGCGGATTCGGAGCCGCTTCCATTTTGGCGAGGATCGACCGCTAGCCTCGGGCGAAATGGTCTACAAGCTGCCGCGCTTTTGGTCGCCTCGCGTCCATGTCAAGCTCCATTCGCTTTTGTTTCCGGTGCTTTTGCTGGGTTTGGCGGCCTCTCGCTCCATGCCGGGCATGGATCGCCAAACGCGAGCGTCGTTCACGGCCCTAACTCAAGCAATGTACCGCTCGTATCCGCTTCACCGCGATGGAATCGCGCCGCCGCATTCCCAGCTTTTACCCTTCCGTTGGGTCATCGACCGCCTCCTCGAATGGAGAAGATCAGCCTCGCCCGTTACACTCGAAAGCCTCGCGTGGGCCCCTGCCCTTGACAACCCGACCCCAAACCACCTGCGAACCGCTCTGACCTATGAGGTTGGAATTGGGAAACCTGCGCAAGGCTCACCCTTTTCGGCATACGAGCGGACAAAAAAGGGAATGCTCGAATGGGCCGCCCACGGTTTGTTGCCGGTGGAAATTTTCGCCTGGGAAACTCTCGAAGCCCTCTTATCGAAAGGATATCCGGGAACACCCATCTTTCAGAACCTCCACGAGCGCTTCTCCCTTTTAGCCGACCGCATGAGGACCGTCACGAAGGACGGGCAAGGTCCATCCGGGCGAAATCTTTTGTGGGACAACACTGATTTCCGTGCGCCACGACAGGTTTATGGGCTTGGTTCCATCGCGGTGTGGGTGGGGCCTTCCTCTCATTTCCTTGCAAATGCATCCCCTCTCCTCCGGATAGTCGAGACCAAAACTTTGGCGGCCTTCCCGACAACACGCCGCCCCAGCGGGTTCGAGGGGGCGAAATCCCCATCGGCAACGAGCGGACTCCTGACCCAAGTTCCTGCCGAGATGCCTCTGTACCCTTCGGAACCCCACGGCCAAAACCCAAGAACAATCCACGAGATCAGGCTCCGATTCGCGGGGACAATTGGGCATGCCGCACCCACCTTCTTGAGGATGTTGAACCCTCTGTTCCGCCATACAACCTTGCCAAAATGGGGAGGCAGAGTCAGGAACCCGATCACCAAGACCCTTGGGCAAACTACGCGGGATGGGAGCATGGGAGAAACGGCCCTTACCTTATGGTACGCGAACCTCCTGGCAGCGCCTTTCCACTTCCCCTCCCCCGCGTGGCGGCAATCGTGGAGGGCATTGTGGGTCGATCGGCCTTTGCTTGGGCCAGGCCCGGGTTTTCCATCCTTTCCAGTCGTCGCGGAAAGAAGCTTCCCCCGGCTCGACCGGGTGGCGAGAATGGAGTTGGTCCGAACCGCCTTCCCCATTCCGGCGCGGGAGTGGTTTCCATTGGAAAATTATGGGTTGGAGCGCCCGGCGACCGATACCCACTCGCGGGCCTCGTTTCCCCTGCCAGGATCACGGACGGATCGGATTAGGGACCCCATTCCTCGGTCCCCTGTTTCCGACCCACCCAGCCTACTGGGCCAACCTCTCCCCAGCGCCGCCCAACCCTCGACTCATCCCCAGTTCCAGGGGGAATTCTTCAGGTTACCGAACGGCAGCGAAAGGAGCCTCCATCCACTCAGCCTCATGGCCCCCCGGTTCCAAACCAAGCGGGCGTTTCTAGCCGGCTCTCTGCCGTTACAGGAGCAACAAGCAGCGCGATTATACGGGTTGACGCCGTTTCCAGAGCACATCCTGCCAAGCGTTCCCCGGCGTGGGCTCTCCGCCTGGAACCGAGCCTGGCGGCTTCGGACCCGCATGGACGAAGTTCAGGAACGCCAGGATGTTCGCGGCCCCACATTCCTGTACCCGCGAATGGACCTTCCCATGGGCTCCAGGTTTTCGCGCGGCCCGTGGAAGGCCTTTGCTGACCATAAAAGCGTCTTTGCAACTCAGGTGACCACGGTCCGGGTCGCCCGCCCCGTTGGCCAGGCCATGGGTCCATGGGGTAACGACGTTATGGAATCTCTTTTGGCCCTGTCCACGGATGGGTCGCGGCGGGGAAATTCAATTTTTTATGGGCGCAATTCTCAAGGCGAACGGACATGGCCCCGCCAGATCCAAGGCTTGGGGAACTACCCATTCCCAACCCAATCTTCCGCTTCGAGGGCGCGCGTTCATCTCGAAAAAAATTTCGCTCTCTCATTCGGGCGGACAAGCAACCCGCGCTCCACCGATGCGCGAGTCGCGCTCGCTTTCCAAGGCTCCGTGGCGTTTGTCTTCCATTCCAGTCCCGCGGGCGCCTTGTCTCGATACGCCGCGCGCACCTGGCGCGCCAACCGCTTCGTGTCCGGGTTATCGAGCGCATGGGCATCCAGGCTGATTTCAATCACCGGGATCGAGCCTGGCGAGCCGGCGCAAACGCTTGCGCCTCGTGGAATTCTTTCGCGGCGATCCGTTACACGGGCATCGCGCCAACTTCATTCCTGGAGAGACACGGCATTTGCCAAGGCAATCCGAGCGCTGGCAACTGAAGAACCTCGCCAGTTCGGGGTGGGCGGGCAATCGAACCGGACTTCAAACCCCAGCCAAGTAGCTTCCCCTTACCCAAACAGGCGTCGCGAGTTTCTTTTCTCCCTAGGGAATTCCCTTTTCCTCGCAAGTCTTTTGAAGCATGATCCGAACCCCGGCCCGGGCGGGGGAGACAACCGCCGCGAAAATCCCTATGACCGGAGCGCCGGTAAGACTTCCGTTTCCCCTGTCTATTCCACTCCTCCTCACCTGGTCCGAACATTCGAAAATCTTACAACGCGAGCCTCCCTCTCCCGCATTTCAGGCGATTCTCAAATCGATTGGCTGACGCACGGCCTGTCACAAGAGGCCAGCGGCCAGCCATGGTTCCGGCATTTGGCCTTGGTTTGGCGGGACCCGGTTCGCCGGATGGACCAGGTCGGGAGCCTGGCGGGCCAAGGCCCATTCCCAGCAGGTAGGGAAGATCGCGTTGGCGGAAAATCCAGTCATTGGGCTTGGTTGTTCAACCCGGCATGGTCTTCCCCAACCTTCAACGCGAAGTTTCTCCACATCGCGAACCAGACATTGCAGAGTCCCGAATTGCCGCGTTGGATTTCCCCTCAAAAAACCGCCACCCATGGCGGACGGAAAAAGCATCTCTCCCCGGCGCTGAATTTGGAGAACCCGCATCAGTTTTTCCGGATGCCGACATTCGCTCAACGCCCATCCCTGGTTTTCCCCCTTTCCGCGATCCTCATGCCCCCGCGCCGCGGGCATTCCGTTTCCGGAATACAGGAAGAAGCCGTACGAACCCTTGCCAGGATCACCAGGGAAAAAAGCTGGGCCGCGGCATCCGGGACAGCTCTCTTTCCAAGAGATCGGGGAAACCCACCGCCTACCTTCATGCGCCATTTCCCCTTCTGGGTGAGCGGCGCCAATCCGACGGCATTTCATGTGGATGTTTCCTCCTGGCGTAAGAAAGGGCAAGGGCTCCAGACAATCGCCTGGTTGAGCGCCGTGGGGGAAAATCTCACCCGTCTGGTCTCGCGCCAAGGTTTCCGTCTACTTTCCGTTGCGGGCGAAATGGCCGCCCGGCTTTCAACAGAACGGACCTTTCCCTGGTTCTCATTTCCCATGCGGCGCGTCCAGCCGGGGACCGTAAAACCGGCGCGGCCAGGCGCCCTCCTCGGACCCGGCTTCGAGGCGCATCCCCCACCCTTGATCCACGAGACGAGGTCCCGGAGCGATTCACCCCCCGTTACCAATAATCCTCGACAAAGGGCGGTTGGCCACGCGCTTCCCACGCCGCCCCGGCTCCCGCGGCCGTTGGGAGGTTTTTTTTCACGGGCTGGGTTAGGCTTCAAGCTTCCATCCGGGCTCAACGGGAGGGATCGGCCATCCCGGCTCGCCCAGCGGCCCGATCAGAATGTCACCCAATCCAAAGAGTTCCCGCCACCGCGGAACCTGAATTTGGTAGTTCAACGCCCGAATCCATCGGGGCCAGGCCCCAAAATTTCCCAGCGGCCCGATCAGAACGTCACCCAGTCCAAAGAATTCCCGCCATCGCGGAACTTGAATTTGGCAGTTCAACGCCCGGATCCATCGGGGCCAGGCCCCAAAATATCCAAAATTTTGGTGGGCGCGGGAAATCGATTGTTGTCGCGGCGGATTGCCCATGGAAATATCCGCGCGAGTTTCGCTACCTGGCGCGCGGAGAATCATGCCCACACGCTGGCGCGCAGAATGCCGCGGCCGGTCATTGCCCTCAAAAATTCGGATTTAAATATTAACGCGCCCGGGTTGATCCACATGACCGCGGGAGACGCCTATTCCAGGCTGTCAATGGGAAATGGCCTCCAGACCGCCCCGTCCGCTCCAAAGCCGGAAGCTCAGGCGTCAAACAACCGGAACCCCTCGCCCATGAGCGCGCCAATCACCGGTCACGCGCGTGAGGACCTGGTCCGGCTGGTTCAAGATCAAATCCATCAACACGCCAACCGCAACCCGCGCGCTCCCCTGGAAACCCTGACCAACCGCGAGTTGGCCCAACTCTGCGATGCGCTCTTCCCACACCTGGAACGACGCCTGGTGCGGGAACGGGAACGGCGCGCCTTTTAGGAGCAATTCATGGCATTACCCTCTTTGCGCAACCTCGGATTAGAGAAATTACGCATCAAAAACCTGGACAACGGCAAATCCTTCGATGTGCTGTTCAACCCCACCACCTACACCATCGAGGACTCCAACACCTGGGAGCAGCAAAAACGGGTGCGCGTCAAACCCGAGCTCCAATTCACCGCCCAGAACCTGAAGAAAATCTCCATGGAGCTGTTCGTGGACACCTACGAAACCACCATGACCGGCAACCCCGACGACGTCCGCGAATACACGGACCAGATGGCCTCGCTCATGGAGGTCAGCTTCGATACGGGCGACGGCGGCAGACCCCCCTTGCTCTCGCTGAACTGGGGCAAGGCCAATCACACATCCGGCCTACCGCCCAAGCTGGTGCTGGAGAGCCTTTCCACCGAGTTCATCCTGTTCTCGCGCAAGGGCCTGCCCGTGCGCGCCAAGATGCGCGTCAGCTTCCTGGAATTCGTGGACCTGGACTCCGAGGAGAAGGGCAAGCCGCGGCGCCATTCTTTTCCCTCACGGCGCTACACCACCACTGGCGGTGAAACGCTGAGCGCCATCGCCGCGCTGCTGTGGCGCGAACCGGCCAACTGGCGCCTGATCGCGGAAGCCAACGGCATCGACAACCCCCGGCGCTTGGCTCCGGGCGCCACCTTGAAGATTCCCGCCATTCCCTAATCCCGCGACGGAGAACCGCCATGCCCAAGCCCAAAACCCTTTCCCCCGCATTCAAAATCCTGCTGAATGGCAAACCGCTCGCGCCCAAGCTGGAGCACGATATCCTGCGAGTCACGCTCTCGGACTATCTGGAGGGCGCGGCCAGCTTTCAGATCCGCGTCAATATTTGGGACGCCGATCGCCAGGAATACAAGCTGATCGACGACAAGACCTTCGTCGAGGGGGCCCAGGTGGAAATCAAATTGGGTTACGTGGAGAAGACGGTCTCGCTGATCAAGGGCGAAATCACGGGATTGGAGCCCCAGTTCCACGAGGGCGAATCACCCACCATGGAAGTGATGGGTTACGACCTGATCAGCCGCTTTCAGCGCGGCCGCATCACGCGCAGCTTCACCGATATCAAGGACAGCGACGTGGCCAAAAAAATCGCGCGCGAGCTCGGCCTGAAAGCCAAGGTCGACGACAGCGGCCTGGTCCACAAATACCTCTTCCAGCGAAATCAATCGAACCTGGACTTTCTCAGGGACCGCGCCCGCCGCATCGGCTATGAAATCAATGTGGATGACGGCAAGCTGCGTTTCCGCAAGAAGGCCACGGAAAAAAAAGAGGCGCTGGAGTTGGAATACGGAAACCAGTTGCGGTCCTTCTACCCGAGGCTGACCACCATCGGCCAGGTCTCCAGCCTGACGGTTCAGGGCTGGGACCCGCTGACCAAAAAGCCGATCTCCTTCAAGGCCGCCAAATCGCATTTGGGCGGCGCCATGGGCGGCAAAAAGCACGGGGTTCAGATCGCGACGGCCGCCTTCAAAAAACGCGACGACCAGATCGTGGATATCCCGGTTTTCAGCAAACAGGAAGCCACCCAAATCGCAAAGGGCATGTTCAACGACCTGGCCCTGGACTTCATCAACGGCCATGCCGTGGCCGTGGGCGACGGCCGCATCCGCTCCGGCGAGGTGGTCAAACTCACCAAAATGGGCAAACGCTTCTCCGGCAAGTACTACATCACCTCCACCACCCATACCGTGGACCGGAGAGGCGGTTACGAAACCCAATTTTCCGTGGAAAGGAGAGCCACATGAGCCTTTACGACCTGCTGGTGGAACAACGGGAGGAGACCGCGCGTCTGGGACGCGTGTACGGGGTGATGCCCGCCAAGGTCACCAACAACGTGGACCCCAAGAACCTGGCCCGCGTCAAGGTCACCTTTCCCTGGCTCAACGACAAGGACGAGAGTTATTGGGCCCGGCTCTCCCTGCTGATGGCCGGCAAGCAAAGGGGCAGCTTCTTCCTTCCGGAGGTCAATGACGAGGTGCTGGTGGCCTTCGAACATGGAGACGTGCGCTTTCCCTACGTGCTGGGCATGCTCTGGAACGGCGTGGACCTTCCCACCTACGACAACAAAAACAAAAAGAACAACATCCGCGCCTTCACCTCGCGATCGGGCCACGAGTTGATCTTCGACGACAACCATGGGGAAAAAAAGGAAAAGGTCATCATCCACACCAAAAAGAACCACCGGATGGTCTTCGACGACACGGAAAAGGCGGAAAAGATATCCCTGGTGGACAAAACCAAGGACAACTACAACATCATCGATTCCGTCAAGTTCCAAACCACGGTGCAGAGCAAGAACAAAACCCTGATCAAGGACAAGAAAGACGAGAACTGGATCGAGGTGGACACCACCAAACACACCGTTCAGGTGGTGGCCAAGGACAGGATCATCATCCGCGACCTGAAAAAGAAAAACCACATTTCCATTGATTCCAAGGCCGACACCATCACGGTATCGGCCACCTCGGTGGTCACCGTCCGCGACCACGCGGGGAACAACCAAATCGAGATCAGCTCCAACCCCAACACCATCTCGCTGAAGAGCAAGGGCGCCATCAAACTCAAGGCTTCCAGCATCAAGCTGGACGCCAAGACCGTATCCATCGCGGGCAAAGCCTCGGTGAAGGTCAACGGCGCCGTGATCAAGCTGAACTGAGGAGCAAACCATGTCGGCGCCAATGCCGGAACAAAATTTTTTGGGCGTGGGGGCGCGCTTCCCCTTCCAGGTGGATCCCCGTGGCTGGATCGCCCTGGCCCCCCACGAGATCGATATCGAGGATTCGATTCGTCTGATCCTGCTTACCAACCACGGCGAACGCGCGATGCGGCCGGATTTCGGCGCAAACTTGGGGAACCAGGTGTTTGCCAACATGGCCGAAACCTCGCTGGGCGCCATTCAGGGCGCGGTGATGGAGGCGCTCGTTCAGTGGGAGCCGCGCATCAAGGTAATCGCGGTTCGGGTGCGCGCGGACCAGCGCCATGACGCATCTCTCTCGGTGGAGGTCGATTATCGGGTACGGAGCACGAACAGCATGTTCAACCTGGTGGTGCCCTTTGCCAGACCCGAGGACGGAAGCTTATGATTTCCCGTTTTCCCCCCATCGAAACGCGCGATTTCCACGCGTTTATGGCCGAGATTCAGACTCTCGCCGCCGCCTATACGCCGGAATGGCGCGCATCGGAGGATCGCGGCCCGGGTTGGGGCCTCTCTCGTGTGGCCAGTCACTACCTGGACGAAATCGCCAAAAGGCTCAATGAAGCGCCGCACAAAGCGCTGGTGGCGTTTTTGGAAATGCTGGGAGTCAGCGCGGCCGCGCCCTTGCCCGCGCGCACGCCCGTTGTCTTTCAACTCAGCCCGGGCGCGGACGAGGAAGTCATGCTCGAAAGGGGAACCGCGGTCAGCGGAATGGGCGAGGAGGTCGTGCCCTTTCTCACGGAAACCGACTTGGCGGTCTCGCCCGCCCGTATCGTGGAAGCCCTTTGGGTGAAGCGCAACAGGGCCTACAGCCTGAATGGAAAGCCATTGGATGGGGAAATGGAAACCGACGACGGGAATCTTTTTTCCTTCACCGGCTTCCTGCTGCTGCCGGAGGCCGTCGCCGAGGACGGCCCCGCCCATTACGAAATTCACTACAGCGGCAAGCACTCCGGCCTGCTCGACCCCGCGCTTGACCGCTTGCGCTGGTCCTATTCCGGCCCGGAAGAAGACTGGCGCCCGCTCAAAGCACTGCAATACGAGGACGGCGTGCTGACCCTCGCAAAAGACCAGGGCGTCATGAGCCCGCGCGCGTTTCAGCAAAGGTCTGGAATCTGGTTTCGGGCGCAATTGCTGTTGGAACCGGATCTCCGGTCCGAGTCCGAGACGCTAACCGATGAAGACGAGGAACCCGTTTTTGTGCGAGGTCCTATTCCAGCCGAGGGAAGCCGGGATTTGCCGGTGCGGGCCATCGTCTCCAACGCGGATTTCGCCGAAATCGCTTTCGAGCAGGGCTTTTTCCCCTTTGGCGAAAAACCGGAGCTCTTTTCGGGCTTTTTCCTTTGCGCACCAACGGTCCTGGCGCGGCCCGAGCTGCAATGCGAAATCCAAATCAGCCTGCTTCAGCCGGGAATTCCCACCGATGACTGCCAAATCCTATGGGATTACTACGACGGCCTCGACTGGCGGCCCATTCCCGGGTTGCGGGACGGTACAAGACGCTTTACCCGCGAAGGCCGGGTCCAATTCACTACCCCGGCCGACATCCAAGCCCAAGAGCTGGCGGGTGGACTTGGCGTTTGGTTCCGTGTGCGCATGACCGAGGGCGGCTTTGGGGAGGTCCGGTTTACCCTCACCGACAAGGAGCTGGAGGAGGAAGAGGATTTCCACCCTCCGCGCGTGGAAACCATCCGGATTTCGTTTCTGCCGCGGCAATACCGGCCCGAGTTCTTTGCCGAGCAGGACATGAATCAGGAAATGGCCATGCGGCCCGTCGGCGCCAGCGGCCTATTGGAACCCACGGCGGATACGGCGCCCCGCATCTATTTGGGTCTCGACCAGCATCCGGGCGAGGGGCCCACGGGCCTGTTCCTCCATATCGAACCCGAGCCTGCCGTTGAGGAGGCGCCCCTATCGATAAGTTATTGGAATGGTGATGTGTGGACGCCGCTTGAGGTGGATGACGACAGCCGCAACCTCGGAGAGAGCGGCCTCCTGCGCTTTCTGCCGCCCAAGGACCTGAAGCCCAGCATCCTGGCCAAACGCGAGGCTTACTGGTTATGCGCGAGCGGCGCGGGCATTGGCGAGGCGCGTCAGCCCATTCGCGCGCTTTGGCTCAATGGGGCCTGGGCCATTCAGATGGAGGAAGTTCGCGAGCAGACGCTCGGCCCCTCGGAAGGTTTGCCCAATCAGTTCTTCAACCTGGGCGAGGCTCGCATCAGCGAACTTGAAATCTGGGTCGACGAGGCGGAGCTTCTTTCCAGCGGTCAGAAGCGGACCTTGCGGGAAAGCGGCGCATGGACCATCGACGAACGCATCCAGGACGAGGAGGAGAAGCCGCCCTTCCGCATTTTGTGGCGCAGGACTGCCAGTCTGGCCCGCGCGGGCCCGGGCGAGCGCGTATACCAGTTTTGCGCGGATACGGGCGTGGTCCGCTTTGGCGACGGTTCCCGCGGAGAGATTCCCCCGGTGGGCGGCGATATCATCGGCGCCCGTTTCAAAACAACCCTGGGCGCAAGGGGCAACTTGCCCGCGGGAACCGTGTCAAGCCTACAAACCACCCTGCCTTTTCTGGACAGCGTGGTCAATCCCCTGGCCGCGGCGGGCGGCGTGGACCAGGAGGCAACCGAGGCCGCCATCCGGCGCGGTCCGGCCCGCCTCTCCCACCGTTTCCGAGCCATCACCCGGGGAGATTACGAACGGCTGGCGCGGGAGGCCAGCCCTCTGATAGCCCGAGCCCGCGTGATTCCTGGCGCGCCCGGCCGCGTGGCCCTGGCGCTGTTACCGCGCGCCCAACACTACCCCGAGCCGCTCTCCTTTCAACTGGTAAAGCGGGTTAGAAGCTACCTCGCCAACTTCATACCGGCCGGTTTTCGGGGACTGGCTCTCAAAGCTCCAAATTACCTGCGGGTTTCCGTGCATATCCGACTGGCCCTCGCCCATATCGAACACGGGGTAGTCACCCGCAAGGCCATTCTTGGAAGGCTTGAGCGTTGGTTGCATCCCATCACCGGCCGGGACGGGTCGGGTTGGGCCTTTGGCGAGGCCCCGGTGCGCGAGGAGGTCGCCGACCTTCTGCGAGGACTACCCTACCATCCCCGGATCACCGTCGAGGCCATCGTGTTTCGCTCCGTCTCGGGCGAGAGCCCGACCGAGTGGCGGGCGGACGCGCATGAACCGGCGCCCAAGCTGCCCCCGGACACGATCGTATTCGGCGATGGCAAGGGCCATCGCATTGAAACGAGGCCGCCATGACCCTCAGCATCCCCAATCTGGACGACACTTCCTACGCGCGGCTACTCAGAGGCGCATTGAAAGCCCTACCCAAGCGGGCCCCCGACTGGACGGAATACAATCCTTCCGATCCCGGGGTGACCCTGGTGGAGTTGCTCGCCTGGCTGGCCGAACAGCAACTGTATTATGTCAACCGCATCCGCCCGGCCCATTACCGCGCCTTTCTCAAGTTGTTGGGGGCCGCGCCCCGGCCCGCGCGGCCCGCGCGTCTGTCCGCAAGGCTGGAAGCCGAAGATGGCGGAATGGAACCCGTCTACGTCAGCGCCGGTACAACGGTGAGAGCCGCCGGCCGCCATTTTGAAATCACCGCGGGCCAGTGGGGCCCCACACCCCGATGCCGAGCCATCTTTCGCAAAACCCCAAACAACTACGTGGATTGCTCCCAATTGCCGCGGTTGAGGCCATTCGGAACCGAGGCCAAGGGCCGCCAACAATTTTTCCTGGGTCTGGACCGGCGCCCGCCCCCGGGCCAACCGCTCCGGTTGCGGCTCGAACTGGCCTCGGGACCGCCTCCCGAGCAAGAGGCATTCGCGCGAAATCCCTGTCACGAAGCCGAAATTCGCTGGCAATACGCGGCGGCGGGCGGCTGGAAAGCCTTGCCTATTCTCCGCGATGACACCCGCCACATGTCCTGGAGCGGCAGCATCCAGTTCACGCCCGGTGAAGATTTTGAACGCCGAGCGGTTGCCCCCATCGCGGAACCCTGCTTTTACCTCCGCGCCACGCTACTCCATCCGGGTTTCGACCAGGCCCCCGAGATTCTGCGCCTCGGCGTAAATGAGTTCGAA
>JBGTRP010000043.1:0-17310 GCA_041940685.1 Acanthopleuribacteraceae bacterium | reverse complement strand
CGGGCCATGGGGTTCCCGACCAAGTTCTTCACCGTGCTGTTCGCCCTGGGTCGCCTGCCCGGGTGGATCGCGCACTGGCGGGAGATGATGAACGACCCGGCCACCAAGATCGGCCGCCCGCGCCAGGTCTACACCGGCCACACGGTCCGCGACTACAAGTCGCTCGCCGAGCGCTGAGCCCGCCGAGGCGGCCAAGGCTACTCCGGTAAAACTCGCCAATCCTTTGCCAAGCGCGCGCATCACCTCTACCTTCGGCCAACGGCGCAACCCGTTTTCCGGTCAGATGGACCACCATCGCGGGATCGATCTGGTCGCGCCCGTGGGCACGCCCATCCTAGCTCCCGCGGCCGGGAAGGTAGTCGTGGCGACCACGAGCCATGAGAAAGGCTCGGGTTGGGGCATTGTCGTCCAGTTGGACCATGGCAACGGGTTACACACCTATTTCGCCCATCTGAAAGAAGCGCGGGTCCAACCCGGCCAACGGGTCGAGGCCGGTCAGGTTATCGCGACGCTGGGTGGGACTGGGCGCGTCACGGGTCCGCATCTGCACTTTGAAATCTGGCAGGATCAAGACGCCGTCGACCCGGCCTCCAAGCTGGTGGAATGGCAAAAAGGGAAATGAGTCCCGTGAACTTGGGCCGGGGTGTGGAATGGCTCCCTCGGCCCAATTCGCGCATGGGCGCGGACTACTTGGCGGACGGCTGGAAGGGTTTGAGGTGGCCGTATTTGGCGCGCAGCTTTTCGGCGTCCGAGAGCTCGTAATCGCGGCCGAAGAGACTGGCTTCCCAGGAACCGTAGGACGGGTTGGGCAGAACCAGCCATTTTTCGCCCCACATGGCCTCGTGCTGTTTGACCAGGGATTGCCGGTCCTCCGGATTGTTCGCGCGGGCGCCGGAGAAAAAATCGTTGAGGTCGTCGCCCATGAGCAACAGAATACGATGGGTTTGCGCGACCGCCTCCCGCCGGGTTTTTTTATCGGATTCCCAACCGTTCTCACCCTTGGTCAGCACCACATCGTAGTCCTCGTTCAGGGGGAGGCCTTCCTGTTTTAAATTCACGCGGGTGTCCTCCTCTAGCTCGGAGGCGCGGTTGGTTACGTAAAAGATCTCCACACCTTGAGATTGAACGAAATCCAGGAAATCCTTGGCGCCGGGCAGCGCGGGCGCGGAACGGTCTTGAACCCATTTGGCCCAGGACTCGGTAGTGTACTCCGCGTTTTCGACCACCAGTTGGGCCTGGTAGGGCGCATTGTCCAGAATGGTTTCATCCACATCGACGATGATCGCGGGCGGCAGGCCGTCGAAGCTACCGGCCGGCTGCTCGAGCGCGGCGCTCCAAGTGGCGTCCTCCAGCGCGCGCGCCAATTGCAACTTGGCCAGGAAAAAGGTTTGGCTGGAAATGGCGTGGTACTCCCCGGCGGCTTGGGTCCACAGCGTGGGATGCAGGTTTTCGTGGGTTTCTCGAGCCTTTTCGCAGCCGAGGTTCATCAAGACCGCCAATCCAACCAGGGTGGATAGAAATTTACTCATGAATGCCTCCTTCGAGCATGAGGATCGCGTATTGCCGCCTATTCATTGGAAACCCGCGGGAGTTGTTCCGGATCGCCGAACAACAGGGCGGGATCGATGCGCGCGCCCAGCCAGCGGGCGCCTACATGTAGATGAGGGCCGGTGGACCTGCCGGTGGAGCCGGTCTTCGCCAATTCGTCTCCCCGGGCGACTTCCTGATCCTTGGCCACGCCGATTTCATCGAGATGGAAGAACATGGTCACCAAGCCGTTGCCATGATAGACGTAGACGGATTTGCCGGCGAAGAAGTGTTCGCCGGTGAGCAGCACCTTGCCGTTGGCCGGTGAAAACACGGGGTTGCGCATGCCGATGGCGTAATCCGCGCCCGTGTGCTGGTTCTTGCTTTCGCCATTGAAAATTCGGTACGCGCCAAAGTATTCGTCCCTGGGCAGTGGGTCCGCGGGTTTGGCCAGGGGAAGGCTGAATTGGGCGGGTCCGCCGCTGAGCCGGAAGAGCGGCTTGATTTGCGCCTGGTCCCCGTAGTGTTTCTGAAGGTCTTCTTGAGACAGGTTCACGTAACGGTCCTCGGGAAAATCGATCTCATGAGTGGGAAATTCCACCGCGCGGATCACGAGCCAGCCCGTTTCCATTTCACCGCCTGACCAGCGGGCGATTTCGATGGTGGCCGGCTTCCGGGCCAGGTCGATGGGGTAGTAGCAGGTGCCGTCCACGGGTTGGTAGACCCTGCCGTCCATGCCGCAGGTCTCGCAATCGCCCACCCAACGGCCGATTGATCCCTGAGGCACCTGGACGCGCGGCGCGCCGAAGGAAACCAGGCCGAACAACATAGTGATTATCATGAATGTTTTTCCTTCACTTGAGCAGGAATCTCCGGGGTTTTTGGCATTGGAAATATTTAAAAACTACTCCATATTAACAAAAGCTGGCTCGTTTCTTTCGTTAAAATTTCGATCGGGAATGGACGCGGTATTTTCTGTGGTCAGTGATTGTACAGGTTCTGTAATTTTTGAGCTGGAGTAGCAGAATTTCCCGCACTTTGTAGTAAGAGTCTGTTGGGAGATGCTGATGAAAGTTGAATCCCTGATGGAGCAATTTTTGACATGGCCCGAGTCAAACGATGTGCGGGCTTTGCCCTTCGTGGACTTAGCTTGTGTCGGGGCCTCCTCCGGTGGGTTTCTCTCCTTTTCTGGATCCAATTTCGAGCTTTTGTGTTCAAAGGCTATCCGCCTCCGGCTCATCGACAAGGGTGAAAGCTTCGGCGGTGAAATGTCGGCCTACCATATCTTCGGCAATACGCCCTGTAGGGATCATATTGGAGGGCTTCATCCCTATCTTCAACATCAACTCATGAAGTCCGGGGTTGGCAAAATGTTTCGAAAAAATGAAGGATATGCACCTCGACTCAGCAGTGTCGGTAAGCTCTTCGATGAATTAGGCTGTTTGATGGTGGACGAACTCAAGTACAGCCTTCCTTTTTTTGAATATCGCAAAAAATCTCGTGTCATTGGCGTTCAAAAACATCATTCCGGCATATACAGAGTTTACGGCTTTGACGAACTGGAAGGGCATTCTCTGCCTTATTGGTTCGAAACGGAACAAGTCTACCTCGGTCTAGGTGGTCATGCGAAGCATCCGGCCAGCTTACAGTTCCTCGAAGGAGACCCTCGCCTCGTGGGCCCTCTCGAGGCCATGACAGAAAATGGTCAGAGGCGCATATTTAAGGCATGTCGTGAGAACCCCGAATCTGAAATTCACATCATAGGTACAAATCACGGCGCCGCAGCATTATTAACCCAACTATACCTTGGACATCTAATGGAACGCTTCGACATCGTTCCCCATATTGTCTACGACGCGAATGTGAACGAGATAGTAGCGTTGATCAAGCAGAATCCTAATCCGAGTTTACCAAAGGTCGTCCTTTGGCGCCGGCCGAATCCCTACGAAAAGCGGGTGGCCATTCGGGCTTCCTCCGAGAATGAGGCGCTGGCTATAGCTGCGGAAGATGGTTATACGGGGCCGATTTACGAATCGAGGTTTAAAGACCACAAACTTATCATCTACAATTCCCACCATGCGCTAGAACGCCCCCACGCAATGATTATGCTGGCGGCTTTTCGCAACATTTTGCCGGGAACACAGCTCCAAGAAATTCCGGCCGAGGCTGACAAGGGTTTCCCCTCCAATAGGAAAGCCTCCACATTTGAACAAGGACTTGGCAGAGCCACGGTCATCGTGAAATGTACCGGCATCCGGCCCAATGGCGTGCCCTTTTTTGATGACAAGGGAAAAAGGCTCCCAGATTTCTTCTGGCCGCAAAAAAGCCGCCACCCCCTCTTCAAGGACCGCCCTATACCCTGCCTTCCCGGTGTCTATTTGAACGGTGTTGCGGGAGCCCAACGGGTAGAACAAATGGTTGCTCGCCACATAAAAGGTAAGGGTGAAGACCTGAAAAACGGTTATGCGATAGGAGTTCTGCAATCGCGCAAACAGGGTAACGAGGATTTGGAGTTGATTACCATGCACAAACAAAATATCAGAGAAGCCTATTTGGTCTTGGAAGAAGGTACCTTGTTTTACCGCCACAACGCTTGGCGGCATTCTCGTCCCACTCTGTTGATGCTGCATGGTCTGGGCGAATCGGGTTTGTGTTTTCAGGAAGCCTTTGCTTGTACCGAGCTTAGGAAGGACTTCAATTTGCTGGTGCCGGATTTGTTGGGTTTCGGCCGTAGTTCTCGTGCCGACAGAGAGGACTATGCGCTGGAAAGTCAAGCGTTGCGCATCGAGAAACTTTTGGAAAAGCTTGGCATCAAAGTCTTCTACCTAGCCGGCCACTCCATGGGAGGAGATGTGGGTACGCTGCTTTGCAAAAGTCTCGAAAAACGCGTGACTGGATTTGTGAATATAGAGGGTTCTCTCACTCTTGATGATCGTTTCATCTCCAGTCGTTTTGTAAGCCACCATGAGGATGGGGACTTGGAAATCTGGCTTGAGGAGGAGTTCATCGGAAAGATTCTGCCAGGCTGGATCCTGGAGGATCCAAGGCGCAAACAGGCAATTGAACGCTATATGGCTTCCTTACGTTTTGCCCGCATTGAGGCGCTGGGCCTTAGCTCTATTTCGATTCAGCGCTACAACAACCAAAAGAAAACGATGGGAGAGCGTTACGAGACGCTTCCCCAAAGGAAAGTTTATTTTTCTGGTACGAGCCAGCGGTCTCGTGGTGCCGAGAGATTTTTGCAAGACCGTCGCAATACCCTTGACGCTGAGCATTTTAATACCAGCCATTGGGTAATGATCGATCGTCCCGAAGCCTGTTACAGCGAAATTTACCGGTACTTGCAAATGTGGCGCGAATCAGCTGGGGAAGAATAGCTGGGCCTCTTGAAACCTTTTTTTAAAACCGACCGCAAGGTATGTTCGGCCCAATTATCCACCCCTGAGCAATTGGTCACCAACCGATGCTTACCTCACGGGCATTCGATCCCAATTTTCTGCTATTGGGAGAACCGCGCATTTTTAAAAATAATTTGGGGCTCCTGACATAAGGCTGTCAGGAGGGGGGCTGTATATTAAGCCGTGAGGTCAGGCGACCCATACCATTCTTCACAAGGAGCAATGACATGCAGAATGCTATCAATTGGTTTGAGATCCCCTCGGCTGATTACGATCGGGCAATCGCGTTTTACAACCAGATCTTCCAAGTTGAGCTGAAAAGAGAAACTCACGAGGACATGAAATTGGCGATCTTCCCCCATGATGCGCAAAGCGTCGGCGGCGCGGTGGTCTCCCAGGAAAACATGAAGCCCAACAAGGAAGGCGTGATGGTGTACCTCAATGGCGGCGACGATCTGGGCCAGGTGCTGAATCGCGTCGTGGAGGCGGGCGGCGCGGTGGTTATGCCCAAAACCAAACTCTCCGATGAGATCGGCCATATTGGCATCTTCAGCGATAGCGAGGGCAACTCGGTTGGGTTACACTCGATGGGTTGATCTTCGTTTTTACGGGAGGGACCGGCCTTGGCGATGAGACGCGCCGACCGTTTGTTCCAAATCATTCAAATCTTGAGGGGCGGCCGGCTGGTTACCGCGCATGGGTTGGCCGCCCAACTCGAGGTTTCGGAACGCACCATTTACCGCGATATTCGCGACCTCATGCTATCCGGTGTGCCCATCGAGGGCGAAGCGGGGGTGGGATACCTGATGAAAAAGGGGTTCGACCTGCCGCCGCTGATGTTCGACGCCGCGGAGTTAGAGGCCTTGCTGGTCGGCGCCCGCATGACGAAAAGCTGGGCGGACGCGAAGCTGGCCCGGGCGGCCGAACGGGCGTTGCAAAAAATTGAGGCGGTGCTGCCGGACAACCTGAAGGAAGAACTCGGGCGCACTCATATTTTTGTGCCTGAATTCAACCCTTATCCCAACCAGCCCCTGGCCCCCTTGCGCCAAGCCACCGCGGAACGCCGCAAGCTCTATCTGGAGTACACCCGACTGGATGGGGAGCAATCGCGGCGCGTGATTCGCCCGCTCGGTCTCTTCTTCTGGGGGAAAAAATGGACGTTGGTCGCCTGGTGCGAATACCGGGACGATTTTCGCCATTTCCGCGTCGACCGCATGGCCTCTATCCGCATTTTGGAGGATTGCTTTGAACAGCGGCCCGGCCAACAACTCAAGGATTTTTTGCGCCTGGTGGGGGCCCCGGACAACGAGTAGCCATGGTTCGGCAGACCGGTGTTTGGGGCTCGCGGCCCTTGTCGAGAAGCCGAATCACCGGCGTCCGGGCCCTCTTTCAGCATGCGCTCAGGTCGAGTCTAACATGCTGTTGAGATTGGTTTTCATGATGCGATTATGGCGTCCCCCGGGTTGGCGTTCCAGGGAAAAGGCATCGCCCCGCGGTCCCGGGTGTCGGGCTAAAAAGGTTTCAAGCGCCGCGATGTCCTCCGCTTGCAAACGGATGTTGAACAGGCGGAGGTTGTCCCGCAGGTGGCGGGCGTTGGGGGCGCCGATAATGACCGCCGCCACGCCCGGGCGGGACAGCGCCCACGCGCTGGCAATGTTGCTGATGCTGGCATCCTCGCGCTTGGCCAGCCGATGCAGCAGCCCGAGACAATTTTGAAAGGCCGCCCAGCCGCCGAACTCCTCGATGATGAGCCGGTATTTGACGAGGGATCGGTTGCTGAAGCGCTCACCCGGATCGGCTGCTGCCAAGTATTTTTTGCTGAGAAAACCGCCCGCCAATGTGCCGTAACAGAGGAGCCCGATTCCCTGTTTCAAACAAAACTCCGCCAATCCATGCTCGGGTCTGCGGTCCAAAAGCGAATACTGTACCTGGTTGCTGACAATCGGGATCTTAGCCAGAACCAGTTCTCCTAGCGGCGCCAGGCCGAAATTGGTCACGCCGATGTGCCGGATTTTGCCTTCCTTCCGCAGATCTTCTAACCAACCCGCCGCATCCACATAACCGGGCGCCCCGAAGTCCCACCAGTGGAATTGGACCAGGTCCAGGCGGTCCAAACCCAGGCGCTTTAAGGAGCGGTCGACGGCGAGGGCAACCTGGCCGCGGGTGAGTCGCGGCAGGGCGGCCTGGTCCGGCACGTATTTGGTGTGGATGCGAATGGGGGGCGCGGATTCGCCAAATCGGCGGCGGTAGGCGCGAATGAATTTGCCCAAGCGGGTTTCCACGCCGGTATAGATATCGGCGCAGTCAAAAGCGGTCAACCCGGCCTCAGCCAGTTGAAAAAGGTGCGCCATTCCCCGCTCCGGGTCGGGAATATGGGGGTTGTGACCGGCGGCCAGTTGCCAACCGCCGTTGATGATGCGGGGGATGGCGTAGCCGTCCGTCAGTTGGGTGTGTGGGATGGCCGGGGTCATCTTTGGCTCGCTCCGGGTTGGAATTTGTTTTGCTGGCAGGGCGTATTCGCCACTAATCCGTTTCCGATTTTTTGCGGGGATTCAGAGGAACCGCCGTTGTTTCTCCGTGGCGGAACTCCCGCTCGCCCACGCGCGTGATGCGGAAAAGGCCGCCGCAATGAGGGTCGGGACAGGCAATGTCGGTATCGGTGGTCATCCAGTCATTGGCATTGGTTGGCCGTTGTTTTGCCGGGAGTAAGGGCAATAGGGCCGCGAGCGGGTACATGGGGAAGCTCTGGCCCGCGGGTAGGTGGAGGTTTTCGCCGATGACCTCGAAATAATCGCCGACCCGATGGTTGCAAACCATGGGGCCGCGCGGTTCAATTACCTCCACGCGCAAGTCGTACAACTTGAAGCGATCGCCGGTCATGCCATCCTCCTTGACATTCGAGTGGGCTCTTCAATGTAAACCGCTGGAGCGGCTGTAGACAAGGGCCGTTTGTTGAATCATTGCGGAAACCGGGTGAAATTCAGGCGCCGGTCATCAATCCATCGGGGGACCTGTTTTGCGGAACGCGGCCCCAAGAAGCAAGATTTTGTTCAGCCATGCCGTTTATATTTTTTGGCTACATCAAAAAATGGTTTCGACGCTTGGCCTGAAACTTGACACAAAACTTTATTCTCTGATCATCAGGCTGGTTTGGCGTCTTTCCCCGCTGGACAGCTTGGGTTCGCTGCCGCTAGGCTAGGGGCATGGAAAGGGAACGAAAAGAAGTGGAGAAACCGCTCTTTTGGGGCGGTTATTGGGGCGCGTTCGCACCCTTTGCCCTGTTTTTGGCGGGCGTGGTTTGGCTCGGCCTGTCCGGCGCGCCCGATGAGCGGGGTTTTTGGCCGGTTTTGATGGCCGCCTTGGCCTTGGGCCTGTGGCTGGCTCGCGATAAGCACCATTATGCCGAGACCATGCTCAAGGGGATGAGTCAGCCGATCGTGGCGCTGATGGTGATGGCCTGGCTGTTGGCGGGCATGCTGGCCTCGCTGATCCAAGCGGCCGGCATGGTGGATGGGCTCGTGTGGCTGGCCGCGGGGATCGGCATGCAGGGCGGCGGTTTTTGTGTGGCCTCGTTTCTGATTGCATGCGTAATCGCGACCGCAACCGGAACCAGTCTGGGCACGCTACTGCTGTGCTTTCCCCTGCTTTACCCGGCCGGCGGCGCCCTGGGCGCGGATCCGCTTTTCCTGGCGGGCGCGCTGTTGGGCGGCGCGACCTTTGGCGACAATCTCTCTCCGGTATCCGATACCACCATCGCCTCAGCTTCCACCCAGGATGCGGATATGGGCGGCGTTGTCCGGAGCCGTTTGCCCTACGCCGTCTCCGCCATGGGCATTTGTCTGCTGGTTTTCGGGTTAATGGGTGGTGATGCTGGAGAATCCGCCATCGCGGTTCCCGATCTCGAATCCGGTGGAACGTCCCTGTGGCTTTTAATCGTGCCCGTCCTTGTGATTGGCCTTTTGCTCCTGGGTCGTCATCTGATCGAGGCATTGTTCATCGGCGTGGCGGCGACCTCCTTGCTGGCATTGGCCCTTCAAATCCTCGAGCCCTCCGCCTTTCTGACCATCGACCGCGAGGCCTTTATCGCGAAAGGCCTCTTGTTGGAGGGCATGCAGAGGGGCATTGGCATCTCCGTGTTCACGATACTGCTCATGGGATTGACGGCGGTGGTGGAGGAAAGCGGCATTTTGGCGGTCGTGACCCGCCGGGCCGAGCGCGGGGCCCGGTCGCCGCGCGGCGCGGAGATATGGATTTTTGGCGCGGTATCGGCCGCGGTTCTGGTCACCACCCATGCCGTGGTCGCCATGCTCGCGGTGGGCAAATTCGTGAAAGAGACGGGTAGCCGATTCGGCATTTCCCCCTATCGGCGGGCCAATATCATGGACTTGACCGTATGCATCTACCCGTTCATCCTTCCCTATTTCATTCCCACCATTTTGGCCGCCGGGTTGAGCCAATCGGGGAAGGCCTACGCGATGCCGGCATTGAGCTCCTTCCAGATCGGGATGCACAATGCCTATGCCTGGTGCCTGCTCGGGGTTTTGCTTTTGTCTCTGTTCTTTCGTTGGGGTGGAAAACGGACCACCGGCGAGTTAAGGGAAGCCCGGCAACCGGGAACGGCCGCTAAAGTTGATTGAGAAAGTGGACCATGTCGCTCACCTCAAGCGCTTGATTGGCATTGAAATCGAAGCCAGCCTGGTAATTGAGCGGATCGCGCCAGGCGTCGATGGGAAAGAGTAAAAGCGCTTGGGACTGGACTTCAAAACGCCGGTTCAATTCCGTGACGTTGCCTTGAAAGTCTTTGACGCGAAGGATGAGATTCCCCGACGCCAGGGTGAGGATGGGCTCGGCCAAGGTCAGTTGCCAAATATGATCGCCGACCGGTTGAAACAGGCTGGCCAGGTTGGCGGCTGGCGCAAATCCGTCTACCGGAAAATCGGCCAGAACCTCGATGGTAGCGGTATCGAGTCCGGAATAGTAATCAAAAGCGCCGAAGCGAATCCGCTCCAGGGGCGAAAGCGAAAGGCCGGCGCGGGGGCTGGAAATGGTCAGCGTCGGGCGGAGGTCGTCTAGGAACCAGCCGAATTCGCTACGCTGCTGGCCCAGGGCCTCGGTCGCGTTCACGGGGCAGCCCAAATCGACCCAGGTGGCGAAGAGCATTTTTTCGTCCTCACTCAATTCCGGAATGGGGTCGCCGGTATCGGGGTCGGTGGCGCCGGGCGGAGGCATGATGCTGCCGCCGTAGTCCAGATCCGCATCGTTGGCATTGGCGCCCGCGGGTAGGGTCGTGGCGTCGCCGGGGACCGTTTCGGTGGGGTGATCGGCATTGGACCATCCATCCAAGCGTTGTCCGAAGATTTTCCATATCAGTAGGCTGCGGCGTGATTGGAACTTGCGAATGTAGCGCGAGGCATTGGTTTGCCGCCAGGTCCCGTTGGAAATGACCGGCGGGTAGCCGTATTGGGCGTCTTCATCGCGAGCCAGGCGGTTGTAGGCGTTTTCGTGAAGGTCGACAATGGTTTCGTCGTCGAGGGCCAGTTGCGCCATGGGGTTGGAAGCCTTGTGGCACGGGATGCAGGATCTTTGCAGGATGGGTTTGATATCGCGATGGTACTCCACATCCACGGCGCGGGCGTTGATCGTGGTGACGCTGGGGTTGCCTCCGGCGTCCTTGGACAAAACGGGCGTTTGATGGGAGAGATTGGCAATCGCGTAGCCCGGTTGGGCCGCCGCGGTTTGCTGGAAATCGGTGGGGACCTCGGCATGGGCGTGGCAGCCGCCACAATCGTAGCGCGCCTCGCCCGGGCGGACCTGATGCCAGGTTTGGGAGATGTTCAGGGCCATGCGGTTGGCGTCAAGGGTCTGAAAGGTAAAGGGCACGTCCGCGGGGATGACCGCCAGGAAGCTGGTATCGGGGTTGCCGTCGCCATCAAGAATGGGATTGCCCATGCCATCCTGTTTGCGCAAGGGGATTTCACCCAGGATGCGGAGGCGTTCGTTGGCGTGATTGAAGAAGTTGGTTTGGTTGCCGCAACAGCCGCCATTGGGTCCATAGCTGCGATGGCTCAGGGGTTCCATGGCCAAAATTCGAACCGCGTGGATGTCTTGATCGGTGTATATTCCGGCATCCGCGCCCTGGGTGGACCAGTTGGAACTGGCCCCGTTTTCGGAGGTGTTAAAGGGATCGAGCCCATCGAATTCAGGGGCGCCGCGACCCGGAGCGGTATTGCGGTTGTAAAAGCTGGAAGTGCCCACGATGCCGAAGGGCGTTCCCTCCGGCAACTCGGCGAAGAGACCGCCGTCATTGGGCAGCCAGGGCAATTCCTCCGGTTCTGCCTGGCCGTAAATGGCGGCATAGGGAACCACTGCCTTGGGCCAGTGCTCGTTGTAATTGGGATCGTTCTTGATGAGGACCAAATCCTCGTGGGATTGTGCCGCTTGGTTGTTGGGCATGAGGTAGAGGCCGCCGTCGTAGTAGGGAAGGGGCGTGGGCCGGTTGAGGTCGTTGGCGGGGCCGGGCGTCCACACGATCAAGGTTCCATCGGGCGCCGAGGAGGGATGGGTTACCTTGCCGACTCTCATGCTTTGCGGATCGGTGTAATCGGAAAGTGGGGCGGCGTTGTCGAAACCATGTGTGAAGGGCGTCATCGTCTCCAAACCAACCGGGGAGAAAGGGTAGCGGGTGTAGCGCGTGTTGCCATTGGAATGGATGCCCGCCTCGATGGCCGGGTTGCTGGCGTCGTTGGGGTCGGGAGCTCCGAAAGCGGGCACGGTTTGGGGCCGCGCGGGAAAGGCGATCAGGGCGCCGAACCCGTTGTTGTTGAGGTTGTAATAATCCACCACCGCGATATTGCCGTTGCCCAGCTCGCTCTGGAAATGGAAGCCCTGTGGTCCTTTGAAGGCGCTCATCAAGGGTCCCCAATTGCGGCCATCGGGCCAAATGGACCACAGCCCCCACAGGCGCCGGTCCCGCAGCCCCTGCGCCTCGTAGCTGGAGAACATGACGCGGCCGTCGGTGAGAATCGTGGGATGCAGCGCCGTGCCCAGATTCAGAAATCCCACGCATTCCACGTTGTTGCCGTCATCGTCCATGACATAGAGTTGGAGGCAGGTTTGCGTAAAGCTCTTGTTGGGTAAAAACCCGTTGCGGTTGGAGGTGAACATCAACTTTCCGCCCGGCAGGGGACAGGGGCCCAGGTTCAAAATGCCATAGCCGAGGTAATTCTGGTCACTGGTGGCCTGAGTGCCCACCGGATCGGAGGCCCAATTGCCCGCGCCCGTGTTGGGCGTCCATTCCTGAAAGGTCAGCCTCGTTTCCTGCCGGGTCGCCAGGTTGAGCTTGTAGATGTCGGCCCCCTGAAAGGGAAGGTCGTTGCGCTGATAATTGAGGTTGGGGGTGGTGACATCGGGAAACTTCGCGTAGTAGACCCAATTGGCATCGAAGGAGAGCGCGGCATCGGTAATGGCGCCGTCCCCCCCGGCAACCAGAACTTCTTCGCTGCCATCGGGGCGGAGAAGCACCATGTCGGTGCCCGGTTCGAGACTGGCCGGGTGGAAAATTTCCGGCCAAATGGTGTTTTGGGTGTCGCCATACCTGGGTGCGCGCAAATAAATGATGTCGTAGTTGACGGCTTGCGCGTATAAGTCCCAGCTCAGACCGATCAGGGCCAGCAGGCATGCCAACTTTACAAGGGGAGTCCGGTAATTCTTCATGACAACCTTTTGGGGTGAGATACTAGAATCCAAATAGCTTGATCCCTTTAAGAATGCCGGTTCTCCGTGGCCTGTCAAGAAGCCCGCTCACGGGCACACAAGATAACCGAGGAACTGTAGGCCATCTCACATTCGAAATGGCGCCGGAAAGGGAAAGCCGCCAAACCCACCACTGGAAGATTCATGGGTTTTTGGCTGAAGTGGAGATGGCCGGAGGGAGCCCAGCACACTCGGTATTCGGTGGTCTTCACGAGAATCTTGTTCGCGTCGGAGTGGCCCGACCTCGTTCTGTTAACGAGGGCCTGCCCAGAAACGCATTTTTTTGAACCACGAAAAACACGAAACCACACGAAAGAAAGTTACATGAGACCATTAATTCCAATTAGTTAACGAAAGTTCTTTTGCCTTTCCTCCGCGTCCTCGGCGGTGAATTTTGTTGTTTCTGGATGAGCTCTAACGAAGGTACGGAGCGAAAACCTTTCCTGGAACCGAAAAAATTAAACCGGTGGGTGGGCCAGCGCCCCAAGTGCGATGCGGGCCGTGTCCCTCAACACGGAAGGATCGCCTTGAATTCGATTGAGTACGGACATCCCTTGACAAACAGCGGTTAGGAAACGGGCCAATGCACGAAGATCCGCGCCCTGCTTGATCTTCCCAGAGCTTTGGACTCGGCGCAGGTTGTTGTAAAGGGAGGATTCGAATTCACCCAAATGACCGGCAATGCACCGGCTGATCGGATCCGGTGCAGCGGGTGCTTCCACCGCGGTATTGGTATACAGGCAACCACAGGGCTGGTCCGTGCGTGTCATTCGCTGGATCAAGGTTTCGAAAAAACGCTCCAATCCTCGCAAAGCATCCTCATCTTCAAGGCATCGGCGCATTTCAGATGCTGTTTTTTGGGCGTAATAGTCCAGCACTTTGAGAAACAGGTGCTCCTTGTCACCGAAGGCGCCGTAGAGACTGCCACGGTGTAGGCCTGTTGCCTCTACGAGAGCCTGGATAGAGGTTCCCTCATAACCGCGCGCCCAAAAAACCTCCGTTGCTCGCCCCAGCACTTCATCCATATCAAACTGTTTTATGCCCGCCATTGCGATTCCTCATTAAAACGATCGTTCAACTATCGCCTCCTCATTGTAACGCTTTCGGTCTCAAAGTCAAATGAGGCAGGTGTTGCGCGTCCCGCATTCGGCGAGGGACGCGCAGCCTCTTTCAGGTTTCGCACGTTTCGCCCAGGAAATGCCTGCGCTTCGATGAGTGGCTGAAAATGGCTGTATTATATGTGTTTTAGCGCATTCCCTCCTTTCCCCTGGATCTTTGTGCTTGACCCAGCTTCATGATTCAAGGCGCTTCTCTCCCAAAATAGCTCCACCAACATGGCTCTGGGAACGCCCAGCCAATCTCTTTGTCTACAAGTTTCAGTTTTTTAATTTATTTTTGAACATTCGTTCTAAAATACGTATAATAACTGTAACAAATGACACGGCGGCTCTTGCTGGCAACCGTGATGAACAATTTTTTTCAATTAAGGAGTGAGATTATGAGCAAACTAGATGGCAAAATTGCTTTGGTTACCGGCGGCACTTCCGGTATCGGTTTGGCCACCGCGAAACTGTTCCAACAAGAAGGTGCGCGCGTTGCGATTACCGGCCACAGCGTCGAAGGCTTGGCCTCCGCGCGGGAGGAACTTGGCCCGGGTGCGCTGGTGATCCGGGCGGACACCGCTAATCTCGAACAAACCGAGGCCGCACTTATCAAGGTCAAAGAAACCTTTGGTGGGCTCGATATTCTTTTCATCAATGCGGGAATTGCTCAGTTTGCGCCCTTGGAGCAGACCGAGGAATCCTTGTTTGACCAAACGTTCAATATCAACGTCAAGGGTGCGTTTTTCACGATTCAGAAGGCCTTGCCCGTTCTCCGTGACGGAGCCAGTATCGTACTAAATACCTCGGTAGTGAACCGCATCGGGTTGCCCAATTCATCCGTCTATTCCGCGTCCAAGGCGGCGTTGCGTTCTTTTGCGCGGACGCTGAGCGCCGAGCTGATCGGCCGCGGTATTCGCGTCAATGCGGTATCGCCGGGTCCGGTGAATACGCCGATCTTCGACAAGCTGGGCTTTTCCGAAGAACAGCTTCAGCAGGCTGCCGCGGATTTTCAGGCGAAAGTCCCTCTGGGCCGCTTCGGTGAGCCGGAAGAATTGGCCAAAGCGGCCTTGTTCTTGGCCGGTAATGATTCCTCGTTTGTGGTCGGCACGGAACTGGCCGTTGACGGCGGTATGACCCAACTCTAGCGGGGCCACGCCCCAGCCGGGGGCGCCCAGCCCATCAAGGCTTGTAGTTTCCGGTTGCGCGGCCCCACGCAACAAGCTCCAGGCTTCAAGCCACAAGTTGGATTTACTTTGCCCCCCGCTTGCGGCTTATGTCTTGATACTGGCAACTGAAGCCTTGGCGTTTGAAAAACACCACACAAAATTAAAGATTCTGACCGCCAAGGCGATTAGCGGGATTCAGCAAGGGGCACCCAGCCGATCTAATTGAACTGAAACTGGGCCACCGGCGTTCTAACTGCAAGCGGGAGAACTTTTCCCGCTTGCAGTTGGCCTCTGAGCTTTGGAAACTGCCACGCCGTCTTTTTGTCGGACCGCCGAAACCGGGTTTAGGCTCGCATATGGTATGCCTACCGTTTGCGTTACCTCCACGCGTTCAAAAAGCGGTCCTTTGCTTTCCCCGCGCTGTTGGCCTTTGTCATGTTTCTGCTCCAACACGGGAGTTTTAAGCATCGGCGCAAGAGCAAGACACTTGTGCGCAAGGGTACTTTCATCGACTACCTGGAGACCGTTCCCTATATCGGCTTGTTCCTGAGAAACCCGGCGGATGCGAGCTTTGATTCCGAGGATGTGATCCAGCTTCAGAAGCTTTGGGATTCCTGAGAGAGCGCAACCCTTGAATTGATCGTGGATCGAATGCCCTCGTTTGCGGGTATCGATCCCTATAACAAACTCATCGACCGCGATTCCAATGACAACATACATGCGGTAAAAAACCAGGGTTGAAGGTCCGCCGCTGGCCAATCATGGGCCGCTCCGGGAAATGAGCCGGTGGCGCCTCGATTCCGCCGCCAACCCCAGCGAAGGGTGTCCAAGTTCCCCTGAAACAGGGCTTACCGGGGTGAATGTTTGAAGCTTTCGGCCAAGGTTTTGAACTTCGGCAAATAGGTTTCCGCATGTTCCTGGCCCACCAGGCCGGTCATTAAAATGTAGCCGCCATCCTCGGGGAAAAGCATCACCTGAAAGACGGCGACGGCCGTTCCGCTTTTGGGCTCTTTGCCGGCGGCGAGGATTTCGAAGCCGTCGAGCTGGTCAATGGTGACGGGGTTCGTGCTGGCAATGCTATCAATTTGGGTTGCCGCCAAGGCATGCAGCCGTTTTGTGGCTAATGCCTTTCGGTCTCCGACCGGCACCTCGCCCAAGGACGGGGCCACGAAGAACATCGGATCGGAAGGCGAGGCCACCGGGATGTTGCCGTCTTTGGTAAACGCCGCCATTTTCCCTAAGGAGGCAACCTTTTTCACCGAGGACAGACCCGCCACGGTTCCGATCGAAAAGGGTAGCGGGGCCGGGCCCGCGGAGGACGCCGCATCCAAGCGGGCCCCGAGAACCGTCTCCTTCAAAACTTTGCTCAAGGCCTCCTCATGAGCCAAGGGAAAGGAGCCTGTGACAATACGAGTATGGTTCGCATCGCCGAAAACTACCATCCATTTCTGAAATTCCTGGCCATAGGCCGACTGCCGAACCTGGAGCAATAGGCCGTCGTGATCCTCGATGCGAATGTTCTCCTTGCTGATCAGCGTCATGCCCTGGGCGGACATTTGGCTTTTGTTGAATCCTCGGGTTACCTCGGAATAGGGGCCGGGAATAGCGGCCACAAGTACGGATGCGCCCGTTGCGGTTTGTTGAAATCCGTGAAAGGCGGTGGCTTTTTCAAAACCTGAAGGTTGGGCAAGGGAAACACCCGCCTCGGGGAAGGTAACCCTTGGTTCCGCACCTTCTTGCAAGGCTAGGACCGGGGTTTGCAAAATCAACAGGAAGCACATGCCAAGCGGCAACTGGAGTCGGATCATTTGGTCATCACTTCCACGGCCTCGGCAATTTCAACGCTGCCTCCCGCCGCCAGGATGGGACATCCTTGGGCCTTTGCAACGGCGTCTTCCACGCTGTCCGCCTCGATCAGGCTGTAGCCGCTGGCGGGATTGCTGCCGCCGTCGTTGGCGACCGAACCGTCCTTGTGAACCGTGGTGGACTTACCCAATGGATGGCCTCCATCGATGACCGCGCTCCCCATGGACGCGAACCACTGACCCCAAGCCGCCATGACCTGAGCGATTTCACCCGCTTCGGTTGGCTTCTTGCCGCCATGATATACGAACAAATACTTCGCCATTTCAAAAACTCCAGGCCATTTTCGGTGACAAGAAAACTTAGCGCGAAACAAGCTGGAATGCAACTTTCCCGGGGTGACCTCGTCCTGGTCATTCTCTGCCGCGAACCTCGCTTTTGGCCTACTCGTATTGCAGAGCGTTGATGGGGTCGGCCAGCGCGGTTTTCAAGGCCTGAACCGATACCGTGACCAGGGCGACCAGCAGGGCGGTGAGCGAGGGGATCAGGAACAGCCAGACA
>JBGTRP010000042.1:0-17322 GCA_041940685.1 Acanthopleuribacteraceae bacterium | reverse complement strand
GCAACCCCCTGGGCGAGGGTCAAGTGAATTATCATCCCCGATGCGATGGATTCGCACGGAGGCCTTTTAAATCCTGCTTGGCGCCGCCAAGGCCGTATCTACGCAAAAAAAGAAACTTCGAATTGTGACAAAATCGCTTGGCAAAAGAGCTTGAACTTTGTAATATTTTTGACGTACATTCTTTTTTGTTACCTGAAAGAGAAAGGGAACCCAAGAGCGCTACCGGGAGCATCGGATGCGGCATCTTCTTTGGCTGATTTCACTATTGTCAATAGCGGTTCACGGCAGTGAGCCTCGCGCCGGTTCCTCGCTTTCTTCCCTGACTAGCTCGCCCGCTACGGCGGTTTCCGCCTTGGAAGGGCAACCCCAATGGCCCGAGGGTTTACCCGAGTTTGTGCAGGCGGGCTTGCGCGAGTCCAACGAACGGCAAAAACCCTTGTTTTTCGATTTTTACACGGACTGGTGCGGGCCCTGCAAGTTGATGAAGCACAAAACCTTTCCCGACCCCAGGGTCCAGGCCGAGTTGAAGAACTGGGTGGTGTTGCGCATCGACCGCGACCGCTACCCCCGAGTCGCCGCGGCCTTTTCCGTGTCAGGATTGCCGACTTACCTGCTGTTCTCGGAGAAAGGCGCGGTATTGGACAAGGTTTTGGGCTACCACCTGGCGGAGGATTTCGCCATTTGGCTTACCGCGGCCAGGGAGAAAAACACTCCGTAATCGGTCTGGGCTCACATGGCGGCAAAGGCCCGCTCGAAATCCTGGATCAGGTCCTCGGTTGCTTCCAGGCCCACGGAAAGTCGAATCATCCCGTCGGTTACCCCGACGCGCTCGCGATCCTCGCGGCTCATGCCCGCGTGAGAGGATTTCGAGGGTTGAATGATCAGGGTCTCCACGCCTCCCAGGCTGAAGGTGTGAACCGGAAGGCTGGTGTGGCGAATGAATTTGCTCGCGGCCGCGCCACCGCCCTTCAAATCGAAGCTGAGCACCCCGCCATGTCCCTCGAATAGTGAGGCAGCCCTGTCGTGCGCGGGGTGGCTCTTCAAACCGGAATAATTGACGCGGCTCACCTCTTTCCTAGTTTCCAAATAGCCCGCGATGGCCAGCGCGCTCTGGTTTTGGTGCCTCATACGGACGCCCAAAGTCTTGATTCCGCGATGGAGCAGGAAACAGGCGTGTGGATCAAGGGAGCCGCCCAGATGATTCAGTTTCAGAGTAATTTGCCGGATGCGGTCCGCATCGCCCAAAACCGCTCCGGCCACGATATCGGAATGCCCATTCAGGTACTTGGTGCAACTGTGCAAAACCAGGTGGTAGCCGTGCTCGATGGGGCGGAAGTTGATCGGGCTGGCGAAGGTACTGTCAATCATGGCGACCAAACCATGCTCGCGGGCGAACGCGGTCACCGCCGCGTGATCGGCCACTTTCAAGGTAGGGTTGGTCAGGGCCTCGGTATAGATCGCCCTCGTATTGGGCCGCAGCGCCGCCTTCCATGAGGCGGGATTTTCGGCGTCGATGAAATCGAAGGCGCCGCCCAGGGCGAGTAGATCTTGGGTGAGGAAGTCATGGGTGCCGCCGTAGAGCGAATCCTGCACCAACAGGTGCCCGCCGCTGCCCAGCGAGGTCAGGATAGCGGTCGAGATGGCGGCCATGCCGCTGGCCGTCACCAGGCCCGCTTGCGCGCCTTCCAGTGCAGCCAGTTTCTCATGCAGCGCCTTGTGGTTGGGCGAGTTGTTGAGCCGGATGTAACCGAGGTCGTGGTAGTTGGCGCCATCCACCTGTTCGAGCATGGCCGATTGAAAGATGGGCAGAACCACGGCGCCGCCATATCTGGGTCGGGGCTCGCCCGCGTGTATGAGCTTGGTGTCCAAAGAATCGGTGTTTTTAGTCACGGCTAAACGCTCCTTTTGGGAGGAGTCTTGGCCACTCCTCTTTTCGCCGCGAATGCGGCTAATTGCCTGTTTGAATCGCGCTGGAAAGGATCAGGTCGCCTTCTTCCAAGCGGTCCACCACCTCCATTCCCGAGGTAACCTCGCCGAAAACGGTGTAGCCGCCGTCCAGGTGCGGTTGGTCGCTATGGCAAATAAAAAACTGGCTCCCGCCGGTATCTTTTCCGGCAAGGGCCATGCCCACGCTCCCTCTCCGGTAGCGGAGCGTATTGATCTCACAGGGAATCGAATAGCCGGGACCGCCGGAGCCGTCGCCCCTGACATCACCGGCCTGAACCACGAAATTGGGAACCACGCGATGGATGGGCATCCCATCGAAATATCGGTTTTTGGAAAGGTAGGCGATATTGGCGCAGGTAATGGGCGCATAGGCGGTCCGCAGAAGAACCTCGATTTCACCCTTGGCGGTTTGCAGCAACCAAAGCCGTTTTTCGCCACCTTTGATCCATTGAGCGGCCTGGGCGGAAACCTCTCGAGGAACCTTGGATTGCCAGGGCTTTTGAAAGACCTGACGCCGCATGGCTGTCCCGGGCTCCGGGGAAACCGCGAGCGCCTTCAGGCGGACAAGATACTGATCGTGATCGAGCAGAGAGGCCCGAATGCGCGCGGCACTCGTGGCTGGCGCCAACTTCTCGACGCGGTCTAAATAGCCGTATTGGAAATCGGGTTCCTCGTATGTTCGAGTTACCAAATCTAGCAAAGATTCTTTGGATAAGGACACCTTGTCCTCGGCCACCGGTTCAAGACCACCGGCCATGAGGTAGGGATCTCCGGAGGAAAAAATGGCTTCGAGTAACGCCGAATCAACCGCCCCCGGAACCTGTTTGAGCGCGCCGAGCGCAATGGCCGCCTCGCCCTTGTTCGTGTGCGAGATTTCGGCCCTGAGCCGAGTGACCGCCGCATCTCCTCCCACTTTCCCAAGGTTTGCCAGGGCCTTGCGATGACGCCACGGGTCCTCGCTATCCAACCAACCATGGGCCAAGGGCAGAAAGCGCTTGTAGCGCTCCTCGCCCGCCCCATCGATCAGGGATTGAATCTGGCAAGCCGAAAAGGAATGCGGGACAAGGGTTAGATTGTGGTCCACATCGGCATCGTTCAGGCTCACCAGCGCCGCAAGCGCGGCGCGCACCACATTCGGGTTGGGATCGGAGAGCATGGCCAAGCCGCGCGAGCGCTTCCACTCGGGTTCCCTCAGGGCGTTCACCGCATTCACCCGCACGCGCCAATCGCCGTGGAAGCACAACGCGGCCATGCGTTCTTCCAATTTGGCATCGCTCCGAGCCGCGGCAACCCGGGTGAGGTAGATCAAGGCCTGACCGTTTTCGCCAAACACGGGAACCAAGTCCGCGATCAGGCCTGGGTCCACGGGCGTGCGCGAACGGTAGAGATAGTAAACATAGCCCCGATCCTCGGGCCGGGGACTGTTTTGCAACTTGGCGATCACCGCTTCCGTCAAGGGCTCGGGTTTGTTGCGCCAAAAAAAGAAGAGCGCGTGATCGCGTTCGGATGGGGAGAACCGCTTCCAAACCTGGAAAAGGGTTTCGGCCTCCTCGGCGGTCGCCAGCTTGCTCAACGCCTCGGCGAAGAGAAAACGGTTTTGAGGACGGACACGGGGCTCGAGGGCGAGTAATGGGCCGATGGGGGCGCCAGCCACCTCGCCGTAGGCAAAAATCGCACTGCCCTGAACCCGATCATGCTCCCAAAATGAGGCGATGTGCTCCAAGCCCGCGGGATCGCCATTTTGCCCCAGGGTCAGCAAATATTCCTGTAAGGCAAGGGGCGTGAGTGCGGCCGGGTTCCCCGCGGCTTGGATGGCCAAGCCGGAATCGCGCTGCAAACGGCTATCGATCCATTGCCGCCACACTGAATCCGGCGTTTGAAATCCAATCAAGCAGCCGAGCAACCACCACATTCGTTTTTCTCCTTGCCTCTGTTAGGAACGCACCAGCGGGAAATGATACCGCCCCTCATCCCAATTCTAGCGGCAATTGCCGGCAGAGGGCGATACCCGTTTTCTCAAAGCGTGCGCGGTAGGCGCAAACCTCCAGGCCCTCGGCCACGGCCTTGCGCAGGATTCGCGCGTATTCGGGGTCGTATGCCTCGGCAGGCGCTACCTTTTGCGCGGATTCACGCTGCACGCAGTAACAGAGTACGGCGCGTTTCCCGTTCCGGCAAACTTCCAATAGCTCCTGAAGATGCTTGGCGCCCCGCTGGGTAACCGCGTCGGGAAAGGCGGCGACCCCCCTATCCAGAAGCAGCGTCACGTTTTTGACCTCAACGAAACAGTCGGGCCGGTCATCCGCGCGTAACAGGAAATCGACGCGCGAGCCCTGGCCGTACTTCTGTTCCGCCTTGATCTCCGTGTATCCTTGAAGTTCCGCGATGACGCCCTCGCGGATGGCCTCATGAACCAAATGGTTGGCGAGGCCCGTGTTGATGCCCACCCAGCCATCCGGCATGCGGATTGCCTGCCAGGAATATTTGAGCTTGCGTTTGGGATTGTCGTGGTAGGTGAGCCAGGCGGCCGCCTCGGCGGCCATACAGGTCTCCATGCTGCCGGTATTGGCGCAGTGAGCGGTGATGATTTCGCCATCAGGCAGGCGAAAATCCGCCAGGAACCGTTTGTAGCGTTTGAGGAAGGTGGCCTCGACGAGGGGCGCGTCCCAAATCATGGGCGGCGGAAGTCGTAGGGATAGCGGAACACGCCCTCCTCGGTGACGATCGCGGAAACCAGCTCCGCGGGGGTGACGTCGAAGGCGGGATTGAAGACCGCGGTATCCTCGGCGGTAATGAATTGTCCGCGAACCTGCTTGATCTCGGTTTCGGGCCGTTGCTCGATGGGGATCTCCGCGCCCGTGGGCGTGTCGCGGTCGATGGTGGTGGTGGGCGCGGCCACGATGAAGGGGATGCCGTGAAACTTGGCGGCCATGGCCAGCATGCAGGTGCCGATCTTATTGGCCACATCGCCATTGGCGACGATGCGATCAGAGCCCACGATCACCGCGTCCACCATCTTGTGAGTCATCAGGTAGCCGCCCATGCCGTCGGTCACCAGCTTGACCGGAATTCCGTCCTGCTGACACTCCCAGACCGTGAGTCTGGCGCCTTGCAGGAAGGGCCGCGTCTCATCGGCGTAGGTCATCTCCAGCCGGTCCTCGCGATGCAGTTGGCGAATAATGCCCAGAGCCGTGCCCCAACCCGAGGTCGCCAACGAGCCCGTGTTGCAATGGGTCAGGATCTGGCGGCGGCCGGGCAAAATGCCGGCGCCGTGCTTGCCGATGGCGTCGTTTTTCTGGAGATCGTCCTGGTGATAGGCGATGGCGAGCTTTTCGGCCTTTTTCGCGGGTTCATCCGCCTCGCTGAAGTCGCCCAGTCCGGCCTTCATGTAGCGGATCGCGTCAAGCAAATTGATCGCGGTAGGACGCGCGGCGGCCAGGGTTTCGCAATCCTTGGCAAAGGCCTCCGGAGAGGGGTTGTTTTGCAGCGCCACCACCATGCCGTAGGCCGCGGTCACTCCGATCGCGGGTGCGCCGCGCACCACCATTTCCCGAATGGCGTAGACCGTATCGTCCACCGAACGGCACGGAAAATACTCGGTCTTGAAGGGCAGAAAGCGCTGGTCGATCAGCGCGACATGATCCCCTTTCCAAACGATGGCCTCTACCATGTTGCCTCTCCTTCATCTCGGATTTCATTTTGCAGGGATCATAGCAAAGGAAGGCCGCAAAATGAAAGCGCTCGGAGGAGATCCCATGGTTTCCGACAGATCCGCCGCGCGCTGTTCCTGGCCCCAGAGGTCCATGGGCAGGGACTCTGATTTTTTCAAGCGGCGCTCGAGCGCTTGAAATTGGAAGCCGTTTCGGGGTAGAAGGTGGTCCTTGGTCGACCTTCAAGGACGGGGCGTTTTTGAAAAAGCTTGATATTTTGTATTTGGACGATTTCTTTGCGGCAGTGAACAAACCGAGCGGTTTGTTCGTGCATCCCAGCAGCCTGGGTCCAAAACGCGAGCGCGACTCCGCGCTTCGGCGCTTACGCCGCCAACTGAATGGGCGGGTTTACCCGGTTCACCGCTTGGACCGGCCCACATCGGGGGCGTTGGTTTTTGGGCGCAGCCCGGAGGCGGCCGCGGCATTGTGCGCGGCCTTTCGTGAACGCGAGGTGAAAAAAACTTACTTGGCGCTGGTTCGAGGTTTCGTGGGATGTGAAGGCCAGATCGATTCACCGCTGAAGGGAGAAAGCGGAACCGAGGCCAAACCGGCCCTTACCGCCTACAGGCGGCTCAAGCGCGTCAGCCTACCCTTCGCGGTGGGCCGCTACCCCAGCGCGCGCTATTCGCTGGTGACGGTTTTCCCAAAGACAGGCAGAATGCATCAAATCCGGCGGCATTTTGCCCGCATCGGCCATCCCATCGTTGGGGACTACCGCTATGGCGACCGTCACCACAATCACTTCTTCAGGGATCACCACCGCGTGCGGAGGTTGATCCTCATGGCGACCGATCTCCAGTTCCAACACCCGTTCCAAACAGAACGCGTAAAGATTTACGCTCCACCGGATCCGGCGATCGACCAACTATGGCGCGATTGGGATTGGCTAGAGGAAAAGCATCCTCACGGACCGGAGTATAAACAACCGGCCCGCGAGGTTTTCTTGCGGGGAAAATGAAAGGGGGAAGGGTTCCACCGATGAGGAATTCCAGCCCGTACGCCAGCAACCTTGTTAGCTGTCGGAGCCCTCGGCAGCCTCGGCGGCTTGCTGCTTTTCCATTTCTTCCATTTTGATGCGCAGGCTGAGCGGCCGCATGTCGGTCCACACTTCCTTGATGTAGTCGAGGCAATCCTGTTTTTGACCGCTTTTGCCGACATCGGACCACCCGAGGGGATTTTCCCGGTCTTCTGGCCAAATTGAATACTGTTCCTCGTGGTTGATGACAACTTTGTAGATTGTAGTGTCTTCTCTATCCTCATCCCATGCCATGATGGATGTTCCTCCTGTCGCGTGAAGTGGTTGCGTTGCCGAAACCCCTTTGCGCATCCGGTTGGAGCAAACCGAGGTTCCCTCCAACCGCTTTTCGCCGGGATCGCGGCGTTTCCTGATCGTCTCGCCGTGAAAGGCAAGGCAAATGACCGCTCATTGTACCAATCTTTAGAGCCTTCTTGAATCAGCTTCCATCAACAATGCCAACTATTTTTCTTTGGTGAATAGAATCCCGAAGAAATCGTTAACATTTGATTTTGTAGTTTGTTATCAAACGAAACCACGCCCGGATTATAGCAAAGGGCGTTCAATTTCAAAACCTTTTCCAATTCCCGAAAACACCATCGGCCATGAGCTCAAAAAACCTCGGTCGCGGACGCATTCCTCCTCCAAGAGCGGGCAGTTATCCACACCTTGCAGTCTCAGCCCGGGCGCATTCCGGAGCGCACCCATTTCCAGGCGCCCGGACGGGGGCCTTTCGGTTGTTTTTTTCGGGAAACAAAGATGGGGTGTTCAGACCCGGTTCCGGGTTTCTTCCCCCAGGAGATGCGAGCGGCCAGCGGCGCCAACCACGGCCCGTGTGACGCCTCCCGAAGGGAAGTATTCGGCCCCGGCCAGCATCGATGCCCGTTCGCCCCCCCGGTGTTGGGCGGCCAACGGCATCCCCACCCGGGCGCCATACCCGGGGCAAGCGGCCGGCGCGGTTAATCCAATGGCTCGTCTTCCACGCGGAAAGCTTTTTTGACGTCTTCCAACGACAATTTTTGAAAACGCGCATAGAGGAAGAGGATAAACGGCACGAAATCTACATACCAATCCTTGGCGCCCTTCCAACAGCCACTCTTTTCCCGAGAGATTTCCTCTTTCTTGAGGAAAGAGGTCACCTCGCGCATATCGTAAGGCAAATAGCCGGTTTCCACGACTTCCTTCAGCTTGAATTTGCCTCTGAGGTTAAAAAAATCTTGCCTGGTCACGCCGTCCGGGACCCTTTGGATGTCTTTTTCCTGTCCCTCGTACCAGAATTTTTGTTTGAATTCGTCCACGGCCTCGCGGAAAATCTTCATGCGGATCCGCCATTGGCTGCCTTCCATTTTTTTGAGGCCGTATTTGCCGTAGATATCGACCCCGGCCTCCTCCTGGCTTTTAGCAAACTCGCGAATTTTCTTCTTGTCGAGACCCAGGACGTCGATGACCTTGGAGAAGGAGAAAACACCGTCCTGAGACAATAAGTCTTCCTCGGTCCAATGGGGATCGATTTCGGTTAAGACCTCGTCTTTTTTAAAGAGCCGGCTCAAATCCGACAAGCGATCTTCCAGCTCCAAAACGCCACTAGCTCTTTTACTCATGGGACAATACCTCCATGCCCCATTTTAGTTCGCAAATTTGATTACACTGTTGTGAGATTGATTAATTTTGATTTAAATCACAAAATAGGCTCCGCATCAATAAATTAGTTAATAGAAATAGATCTAAAGAGTGCGAAAATACAACAGAAGGAAAATATTAAAAGCAAGACAATTTTAGCGCGGAAAGACGGACGACAAACCACTGAAATCAAAGCGATTGACTCAAATGTGCAAGATGATCGAGAATGGCGTCCACGATCATATCCGGTCTTTTCCATGGAATGAAGTGATCCAACTCCGGATCACGAATCACTTTAAGCGATGCATTGGTTAAAACTCTTTCTGCAAAATCCGCGTTGGCGGGGGGGACCAGCCCGTCTTTTTCACCTTGAATCACGGTCACGGGCGCCCGAATCTCAGACCACAGGGGCAACAATTCCTCCAATTCGGCCTTGAGCGGCAAAATCTCCCGGTTGGTGGTCACCAAATCGGTGGGCACCATCCACGAAAATAGTTTCCAATCCGCGGGAATTTGGTACCACTTGGTTTTTTCCAACTCGGGGTCGATGGAAGGCGCCACCAGAATGAGGCCGCCCACCAATTCGGGAAAATCCGCCGCGAGCCGGGCAATGACCGGTCCCCCGAAGGAGTGTCCCACCAAGATGGCGGGCTTTTGGGTGGCGAACTGTTTGAGTATCGGCTGAATCGCCGCGGCTTGGGCGCGAAGGGATTTTTCAGGTTTACCCCGGCCGGACTCGCCGAATCCGGGACGGTCGACCGAAATCAGATGCGCCCTTTGCAGCAGTTCCCGGCGGCCCATAAAGGAGAGGAAAGCGCCCCAGCTTCCCGGCGATCCATGCACAAAAACCACCGGGGTGCGATTCCGCTCGCCGACCTCGGCAAAGAACATCTCCCGCCCGTCGTGCTGGTAGGTGTGATACCGCGGCTCCAAGGACTGACGCTTGAAAAAGGCGTCGGCGCGCGCCCTTTGGGTGGTAAAATGGACACAATTAGAAAAAACCATCATCAGGGCCACCACCGTAAAAAGGGCGACCCAAACCCACCATCGCCGCTTTTTTAGAATCTTCGCCAACTCCCAATCTCCCTAATCCTTTCCCTCGGCAAGCGCCCATGCTCAGGCGCGTCTTTGACATGTACGGCCCCCCAGGGGGAAAGTTCGCCTCACTCCAGGTCGAGGTCGCCGGCCCGCAACCGCTGCTGAATCTCCCGTTTGGAGAGGCGGCGCTCCTGCGCCAAGGTGCGGATCGCCCGAGAAACGCTTTGTCCGCCGGCTCGCAATTGCCGGAAGCGCGTTTCAAGGTCCTTCACACTCGGAGCTTGCAGAACCGGCCCGATCACCAAGACCATTTCCCCTTTCGGCGCGGCAAGCGCCCGGGCAACTTCTCCGGGCGTGCCTCGCAATACCTGCTGGTGAACCTTGGTCAGCTCCCGGCACAACGCGATCGGCGCCCCGGGGAGGCGCTCTTCCAGGAAGGCGAGCGAAAATGCAATCCGGCTGGGCGCCTCGAAGAAGATCGTGGTCATTTGCAGCGCGGACAGTCTTTCCAGCAGCGCTTCGGCGCGTCCCCGCTTTTCCGGAAAGAAACCCAAAAAACAAAACTCATGACAGGGCAAGCCGGAGAGGACCAACGCGTTCAGAAGCGCGGAGGGGCCGGGCAGCACATCCACGGCGACATCCAACCGGTGCGCAAGCCGCACCAGTTCATAGCCGGGATCGCTGATGCCGGGCATGCCCGCATCGGTCATGTAGAGCACGGATTCGCCGCGCGCAAGACAGGCTTCGATACGCCGCAACGCTTCAGGCGGGCTGTGCTCGTGAAAGGATTCCAAGCGCCGGGAAAGCCCGAGGTGATGTAGCAAACCACGAGAATGCCGCGTATCCTCGGCAAAAATATGGTCTGTGGTTTCCAAGGCCTGAATCAGGCGCGGAGAAATATCGCCCAAGTTGCCGATGGGCGTGGCCGCCAGAATCAACATGAGGGGTCTCCGGGGTCCGTCCGCCACCTCGAATAGAAATCGAAGAAGCTCGAGGGCATGCGGGCAAGCCAGTAATCCGGTACGTCCAGGAAGTAGTCGCCCTCGGCCAGGGCTCCGAGGGAGGGCCAGGAAAGACGAAAGGCGTGCAAAAGAAAGCCGGGCGCCTCGGGCCCGCCGTATAGAGCGTCCCCCAGCAGCGGTAGCCCGTACGAACTCAAATGAACGCGAATTTGGTGGGTGCGCCCGGTGAGCGGCTTCACGTCGAGCGCCAGCAACCCATCCCCTTCCCAAAGCCGGGCGACCTCCGTGCGCGCGGGCTTTCCGGAGCGCATGACGGCCTGCCGCGTCCCGCGCCCGCTTCGGACCGGACCGATCGGGCGGTCGATCACGGCGGTATCCGCGGGGAAAGGCCACACCCCCGCGGAAACGGCCAGGTACCGTTTGAGAATGCGGTGCTCCTGAAAGGCGCGGGTCATGTCCTTGTTCAGGGAGCGGTCCCGCGCGAAGAGCATAAGACCCGAGGTGTCCTGGTCGAGCCGGTGGTGAAGCCCCAGATACCCCTCGAGAGATTTTCGCAGGATCTCGTAGAAGGCCATGTAATCCGCGTCGCGCCTTCCCTGGGTAGGCAACCCTCTCGGCTTGGCCGCCACCAGTCGGCGGCCGTCATCCTCAATGATCCAAGCCGGATCGAAAGAGACCGGCTCCATGACGACCGGAATCCGGTACCATGCGGCAACCGGTTGGCCCTCGCGAATCAGGCGGGCGGGCTCCTTGCAGCGGTACTTGCCGGTGTAGGCCCCGCCCATACGCACGATCAGCTCCGCATCGGAGTGCGAAAGCCCGGTTTTTCGGCGGATGAGTTCCACGAGCTCGATCGGTTCGCCGCGATGATTCGTCTGGAAATGCTTCATAAAGGCCGTACTCGTGAAAAATGAAGGGTCGGGTAAAGGCTCAAGGGAAAAGGTAACACGACAACAGCCCGATTCTGCCAAATCGCGCCGCCGCGGGTCCCCGCCAACCCGAAAACCCATTGAGCGGTTCCCGCGGCAAAGTGTATTACAATACGAACCCGGTTAGCGTCACTTTTAAAGGAATTTTCATGCGCGCAACGAAATTTTTCCGGTCCGGCGTGGTTTGGATTGCCCTGATGGGCTGGACCCTTCAGCTTGCCGGATGCGGGGAAAAAGACGAACCCGACGCGGTCCCCGCGGCCTCCGGCAAGGACTTCATCAAGTTTCAATTGCCCGAATCCGTACTGGAGTCGGCCCCGCTCATGCAGGATCATCTGCACCGCCTGATCCCTTACAATACGAGCCGTTTTCTGATCAAACCCCGCTTTGTCTTCCTGGAGCGCGAGGAACCCATCGCGGGCCCCCTGGACATTGGGGTCACTCGTCTGAACCTGCTGCATATGAGCTACTGGCGCCAAGGATCCGAGCTCTGGAACGCGAGCGTGCTTCTCGGTTTGGATCGCAGCGTGACCCTCAACAGCTTTTACGGCTATACCATCGACCTGATCACGAAAGGCGAGGATATTCGGTTTCGCCTTCAAGACCGCCAATTGGAGTTGGAAACCAGTTTTCACAAGGACGAGGACCACGAGGCGCGGCTCGAGGACGAGGATGCGAGGCTATACCTCAACTATTACGTCTTTCCAAAATCCCTGGTCCTGGGCAAGGAAAGCCCCTAATCGCCAGGCTATTTCACCGGCAGGAACTTGATCAGGCCAAATTGGATTTTGAGGATGTTGCCGCTTTTGGGATCCACGAAATAATCATCGAACTCGTCCGGGCTGGTGATGACCTGAACCTGATAGTGAAGGCTGGGAATGGCCTGGTTGTCCTCGTAAATGGTTTCAGGTCCTACGTAGCGGACGGTTAAATCCACCACCCGCGCCTCATCCTCAAACAAGAGCGGATAGGTTTTCTCCTGGCCCGGTTGCTTGAGATCGGGCATATAGACCAGCGGATGTAATTCGATCAGAACCGGGCTTTCATGTTGAACCCTTTTTTCCGTGGGTTCGCCCGTGGGCGGCGTGTCGCGGATGCGGATTTCATTCCCTTCCACCCAGGTCTCGGTCTTGGTGATCTCGGTGTTTTCCTGCTTGACGGCCTCGGTTTTGACCAGGCTGAAATCCTTTCGGAGCCAGGCCTTGCGCTCGCGCTTCAAGGTGGCGCGATTGCCGATGGCAAAGTGGAACAAGGTCTCCATGCGGTAACCCTTCGAGCCGCCCTCCAGGGAATCGTTAAAGAAACGGTACTCGAGTTTCATGGTCCGTTTCCCCTGGTCGAAACCGTTGAGCACGGTTTCCATCACCGGGCGGTTACAGGCGCCGAGAACGGCCAAAACGAAGATGGAGAACAGGGTTTTTCGGGGTGATCTCAAGGCGGCTCCTTGATAGAATGGGTTAGAATTATTAGAATAACACAAGCCACCGGCCTAATTGTCACGATTTGTGCAGCCCTCCCCTCATGTGAGAAACGAGCATAAAAAAGGATAAGTTCCATGGCGAAACAAAAGCGATTGGGTGAGTTGTTGTTGGAGGCGGGGCTCATCAATGAGGATCAGTTGAGAGGCGCCTTGGAGCGCCAGAAAAAGTGGGGCGGCCGCTTCGGCTCCAACCTGGTGCTTAACGGCGCCATCAGCGAAGAAAAACTGATGCGGTTTTTCGCTTCCCGAACCGGTATCCACGAGATGGACATCTCCGGTGTGCAAATCCTGCCGCATATCATCAAGAAGGTGCCCCTGAAAGTCGCGGAGAAATACCATCTGGTTCCCGTGGCCATGAAGGACAAGAACACCCTGATCGTGGCCTGCGTGGACCCCAGCGATTTGGAAGCGCTGGACCAAGTAAGCTTCATCACGGGTCTCAAAATCGATCCGGTGCTCACCTCCCATTCCGCGATTCAAAGCGCGATCGACCGCTTTTACCTGGGGGGCAAACCCCGCGCCCAAAAAAAGGCAGAATCCAACTCCGGGGTGAGCTTCGACACGACCGCGCCCAAGCTCGTCCGCATGGAAAATATGGAAAAGCACGGCGGCAAGGAGTCCCTGGAAGATCCGGACTTAATCATTTTCGGCAACCAGTCCGATACGCCGGCGCCTTCCGAGCCAAAGGCTTTCTCGCCCGTGGCGTCCCCTCCTCCACCGGCGGAACCGGCCTCGGGCTATTCCTATCTCGACAATACCGACGATGAATTCAACCTGGATTTCGACTCGCTCTCCAAACCATCCAGCACGGCCGCGCCCTCAAGCCCCTATACCTTGAATCAAAAGCTGCAGGCGCTTTACAACGTATTATTGAAAAAGGGTTTGGTCTCCGAGGCTGAAATTCTCCAGGAGTTGAAGCGGCTCAAGGCCTCCGGAAAGCTATCGTCGGGCGCCTAGGAGTTTGGAGGCAGCCACATGAGGACCGCGGCGAAAGCGAAGGTCTACCGGAGCGGCAGGTACGATGTCATCCTCCACAATGGCGCCTACCGCGTGGATATCCGTTTGAAGCCGGGTTCGAGCTCTTTGGGCCGCGAGGAGGGCCCCATCCGCCACGCCTTGCGCCTGGGCGGCCGCTACAGATTACCCTGGTTGGGCAAGCTCTGGCGCAACGCCTGGGCCAAAAAAAGGGGCGCCATCCTAATTCGGCCCATGACGCTGGCGCGAACCCCAAGGGTTGGGCGTTCATGAGGGGCCGGTTCGGCTTTCTTCGGCGCAAGGGCCCGAAACAGACGGGTATCGCCATTCTCTGTTTGGTTCTGGTGCTGGCCTCGGCCTGCCCCCGCAAGGATGTAGACCGTCATGGCAACATCAAGCTGCGCGGGGAAAAGCCCGTCTCCCTGGAGAACAAGCGCAAGGGCGACCTGCTGCAAAAGGGCATCGCCTCCTGGTACGGTCATCCCTATCACGGCCGCCGCACGGCCAACGGCGAGGTTTACAATATGTGGAGCCTCAGCGCGGCCCACAAGACCCTGCCCTTCGGCACCGTGGTTCTGGTCAAGAACAGGGACAATGGGAAAAGCGTAAGGGTTCGCATCAATGATCGTGGACCCTTCATCCAAGGCCGGGTGATCGATCTCTCGCGGAGAGCCGCCCGCGACCTGGGCATGGAGAACCAGGGCACCGCGGAAGTGGCCATCTACCTGCACGACAAGCTGGAGATCAGACCCGGGCCCGTGGCCCCCGCTTCGTCCGCCAAGGGGTTTTGGACCGTCCAAGTCGGCAGTTTTCTCGATGTGGAGCGGGCGCGCAGCCTGCGCGCGCGCATGCGCGACTATGCCGACAGGGTGGATATCCGCCATGCGGGCGGCATGCACCGGGTTCACGTGGGCGCATTTGATTCCAAAAAAAGGGCGAGCAAGCTGGCGAATAAGCTCCTCAAAGATGGTTACGACTGTTGGATTACCTTTGTAGCCAAACCTTGAGAGGCTCTCAGATCACGACCTTCTTGATTGCGCCGAGGCCCTCCTCCGGAAGGGCAATGGGTTGAGCTTCCCTCGCGCGAACCTCTCCCTTCATGCACCGCATTTTTGGGCCAAATCATCAGAGTTTCTCGATTTTCCCCAACCTGCAGACGGACTTCAGCCGCGCCTTCCCGTCCCAATGCTGGAGTGAAATGGAACATTCAAGCGCCCGGGCGAAGTATTTTTCCGGATCGCGGATTTCCCAACTTCATGACGAACATGGGTGATCCACCATGCCGTTAATTGGCCGGAACCGTGCGTTCGCGGGCCCAGGCTCTCAGGTTCTGAATTTTTTCCGCCATGAGCACCGAAAGGGGCCTGGTCTGCATGATCTCGCGCTCCACATGGGCCTGCGTACATGGCTGGTTTTTGGCAAGGGCCGCGTAAAGGGCCGAGACCACGGCCTGTTCGATTTCCGCCCCGGAAAAGCCCTCCGCCAAATCGCTGAGCTGCTTGCCGTCGAAGTCGGCCGGGTCCAAATTGCGTCGCCGAAGTTGAATGGCAAAGATCAGCGCCCGGGTCTCGGCATCGGGCAGGTCGACGAAAAAGATTTCGTCGAAGCGACCCTTGCGCAGGAGCTCCGGCGGCAGCGCGGTTACGTCGTTGGCGGTCGCCACGATGAATACGGGCCGTTTCTTTTCCGCCATCCAGGTCAGCAACGTGCCCAGTACGCGCCGTGAAACGCCGCCATCTTCTCCGCTGTCCCCGCCGAGTCCTTTCTCGATCTCATCGATCCAAAGCACGCAGGGCGCCATGGTCTCCGCGGTTTGGAGGGAGTCGCGCAGGTTCTTCTCGGTTTCGCCGATGTATTTGTTGTAAAGCGTTCCGAAATCCAGCCGCAGCAAAGGGATGTGCCATGCGCCCGCGACCGCCTTGGCGGCCAGGCTCTTGCCGCAACCCTGAACGCCCAGCAGCAGGAGGCCTTTCGGGGTTTCCAGCCCATATTCGCGGCCCAGGCCATGAAACACCGCGCGGCGCGTGTCCAGCCAGTTTTTCAGCCTTTCCAGACCGCCCACATCGGCAAATGACGAGGTCTCGTACTCAAAGGCGAGCACACCCTTTTGATCGATGAGGTCGTATTTGGCGGCAGCCACCTTCTTGACATCGCTGGGCGTGATGGCGCCGTCGCTGAACACGGCCTTATGCGCCAATCTGCGGGCATCCGAAACGGTCAGTCCGGACAGCGCGCGGGCCAGCATGCGGATGGCTCTCTTATCGGCGGTGACCTTGTGGCCGGGGTGGGCGCGCGTCCATTCCAAACCGATTTCGCGGATGATCTCCAAAAGGCGATTCTGGTCCGGCAAAGACAGGTGGAACTTGGCGGCCAGGGAGGAAATTTCCTTGGGAACCTCAAGCTCTGGACTGAGAAAGACGAGGGTTTGTCCGGAATGCTCGAACTCTTGGGCGATCTCCCGAACCAGGCGAACGTGGACCGGATCGTTTAAATAAGGGTGAAAATCCAGCAGCACGTAGATCAAATCCGCGCCGGAGGACCGAATATGCTGCAGCACCTTGATGGGCTCGGTGTTGAACCGCTGGGGTCCGTACCCGGGCTCCATGCGCTCCAACCCCCGGGTCACGGTCCATTTGCAGAGCCCTCGTTTCAACCTCCCCGAGAGCCGCTCCAACAGGGAGAGCATGCGCGTCTCCTCGCTGGTTTCGATCACCAGCAAGGGTATTCGCGATTGAAAGATGAGCTCCAGATCCCGCAAATCCGGCATGGTCCGTCCTTTTCCTATGATTCAAAGCCCGGCCAATCGGGGGGCCGGCGACGCCCAACCCCATCCATGGATGAGGCTCTTGACCGATTACGCGGCGTCCATAGGTTTCGCGAATGGGCCTTTGCGGGCAAAAACAATCGCAATCCGGCCGACGCCTTCCTTGACAATCCCATCATTCTACTACGATTCGCGGCATGCGAAAGCGGCAAGGCTCTCCGGGGTCCGGGAGCGGTGGGCCGAAGGCCATTCTCAACCTGAAAAGCTCGGATGGGCTTTACGTCTTGGAGCAAACTACGTGGGTTGTTACAATAACCGCTCTACACTCGGCAATGCGCCGGGATTCGACGCGAGGGAAGGCGCCTCCACTCGGCTCCGGCTCCGCGACAAGCCCTGGCGGCCCCGCGTTTCGCGATGAGCAACCAACGGAGCTCCGGCTCTGAATAGAAAGAGAGGAAATGTCATGAGGATTTTGATTTTTGGACCCAACGGCAGTGGAAAAGGAACGCAAGCTTCGCGGCTGGCCAAACGTTTTCACCTGGCCCATATTGAATCCGGCGGCATTTTCCGCGACCAGATCGGCCGCGGCACGGATCTGGGAAAACAGGCAAAGTCCTTTATCGACAAGGGCGAGTTGGTGCCCGACTCGATCACCATTCCCATGGTTTTAGATCGCCTGGGCGAGGACGACTGCCGCGGGGGTTGGATCCTGGATGGTTTTCCCCGTACGCCCAGCCAATCGCGCTCCCTGATCGAAGGTCTGGAGCAAGCGGGTCTGCCATTGGATGCGGTGATCGTCATCGAGGTCGCCCGCGCTACCGCCAAGAGCCGGCTGCTGGGCCGGCGCGGTTGTCCCAACGGGCACGCGAACAACACCGCGATTCC
>JBGTRP010000041.1:0-17332 GCA_041940685.1 Acanthopleuribacteraceae bacterium | reverse complement strand
GACCGCGCGGCGGAGGCCGGCCTCGACGGCCAGCTCGGCGGCGGTAACCTGGTCCACGCCGACGTCGACAACGACGGCCACCTCGATCTCTTCGTGCCGCGCGGCGGCTGGTTCGGCGCCAGCGGCAAAATCCGCAACTCCCTGCTGCGCAACCTCGGCCCCGGCGAGGACGGTCACCCCACCTTTGTCGACGTCACCGCCGCCGCCGGTCTAGCCGAGCCCGCCTATCCCACGCAGACCGCCGCCTGGGCCGACTATGACAACGACGGCGACCTCGACCTCTACATCGGCAACGAGGGCGGCTACCGGAGCGACGACTGCTGCCATCCCTCGCAGCTGTTCCGAAACAACGGGCTCGGCGAGGGCGGCCTGGTCAACTTCACCGACGTCGCCGCGTCGGCCGGCGTCGAGAACCGGCGCTTCGCCAAGGGCGTCGCCTGGGGCGACGTCGACAACGACGGCGACCCCGACCTCTACGTCTCGAACCTCGGCCCCAACCGCCTTTACCTCAACCACGGCCCGGACGGGGGCGCCACAGGCGCCGAGGGCCGCGTCACCTTCACCGACGTCGCCCCGCGGCTGGGGCTCACCGAGCCGGTCGGGCGCAGCTTTCCGACTTGGTTCTTCGATTACGACAACGACGGCGACTTGGACCTCTTCGTCGCCGAGTACCAGGGCGATCCCGAAGGGCTCGCCGGTTATCTGCTCGGCCGCGGGCACCCCGGCATGCATCCCCGCCTCTATCGCAACGATACGACCGCCGGCGTCGTCGCCTTCACCGAGGTCAGCCGCCAGCTCGGCCTGACCGCGCCCAGTATCCCGATGGGCGCCAACTTCGGCGACCTCGACAACGACGGCTGGCTCGATTTCTACCTGGGCACCGGCGACACCCCGTTCCAGACCGTGATGCCCAACCTGATGTACCGCAACGACGGTGGCAAGCGCTTCGTCGACGTCACCGCCGCCGCCGGCTTCGGCCATCTTCAGAAAGGCCACGGCATCGCCTTCGGCGACGTCGACAACGACGGCGATCAGGACGTCTTCGAACAGATGGGCGGCGCCTACCCCGGCGACGCCTACCCCAGTGTGCTCTACGAGAACCCCGGCCACAGCCGTCGCTGGCTCACCCTCGAGCTGGTCGGCCGCCGCTCCAACCGCTTCGGCGTCGGCGCCCGCGTCACGGTCGAGGTCGAGTCGCCCGGCGGCCCGCGTTCCATCCATCGCCGGGTCGGCACCGGCGGCTCCTTCGGCGGCTCGCCCCTGCGCCAGGAGATCGGCCTCGGCGACGCTGTGGAGATCCGCCGCCTCGAGGTCTACTGGCCCGCCAGCGACACCCGCCAAGTCTTCAAGTCGGTGACGATAGACCGAGCCTATCGGTTGGTGGAAGGCGAGGATGTGCTCCTGCCGCGGGTCTATCCGAAGATCCAGCTCGGCGGGCGGGGAGGTCATCGGCACCGACATCCGCCGCCGGGTCGGTAGCTACCTGCGTTCGCTGAACGATCACCGCTGCTCGTAGAGCCGGCGATAGGCCTCGAGCGCTCCCTCAGCCCCGGGCAGATCGGCGTGACGGTCGAGGATGCGCTCGAGGCCGTCGGCGGCCAGGAGGTCGACGGTCTGGACGGCGAGCGCGGTGCGGAAAGTGGCCTCGGCATCCTGGCCGGCGGCGTGACGGACGATGCCGGCGAGCATCCAGGCGTCGCCGTCGTCCGGGGCGAGCTCGACGGCGCGGGCGATCGACGCGAGCGCCGGCGTCTCGATGTGGCTGAAGCCGTATTGGCGGTAGACGGAAAGGATGCGCTGGATCACGAAATCCCGGATTTCGGTCTCCCGCGGCAGTATATCGCGCATGCCGCGCGGCGGCGAAGTGTTCATGCTCATGGCCGGAAGCATATCGGTTTGTGGAAACTGCCGGTGTTTTACTTGGCTTTGGCGGGCCTGTCCAATGCGCGCCGAGCGGTTACGGCCGCATGCCAAAGGCGCGCGGCCCCGGCGTCCGAAGCGGTGCAGCGAGATTGGCGAACTCGCACAGCAGCGGCCGCGTGTCGCGCGGGTCGATGATGTCCTCGACGTTAAACCTTTCAGCGCTGCGGAAGGGCGAGGTGACTTTCGCCAGCCTTGCGCGGATATCCTCGAGCAGCGCTGCGGGGTCTTCGGCGGCTTCCAGCTCGGACTTGTAGGCGACCTCCAGCCCGCCCGCGATCGGCAGGCTCCCCCAATCGCCCGAGGGCCAGCAATAGCGGTATTTCACCCGCGTCGGCAAGCCAGGCATAGAGGTACGGCAGCGGCCAGGCGCCCGCATCGATCTCCGCCGCACTATCGAGGGAGGAGTTATCGCCAAAGGAATCGCTGGTTAGTTGAGCGACCATAATCTCCCGCTCGTCCACCAGTTGATCCCCCTGATCGCTGCGCAGAAATAGCGACACATCGTAGAGGCCCGAATTAAACTGAACTCTGCCCAGAGTTCCGGTATGGCCGGATTTCAGCAGCGACCCGCTCTCCCGGTCGCGAATTTCCCAATAGGGATTCCGGCGCGAGCGCGGCACCTTGCGGAGCGAGCTATCGAAAAATACCGACTCTCCCGGTGGTATGGTCAGATCGGTGCGCGGGCTGGTGATGACGGGAGCCACCGGGGCATCGGGGTCTTCCACGTCCACCCGAATGGTGCGCGAAAGGCTTTCATTTTGGCCCGGTAGGCGCGCGACCATTTTGGCCTGGTACTGCCCCCGTTCGTTAAGATTTTCGATTTCCGCCCTGGAGCCTGGATAAACCTGTCCCTTGAAAACCCAAAAAACCTGTGCGTTTTGGGACAGGGTCCCCAAGACATTGCCCTCCAGGACCAGAGGGTCGCCCACTTGAATTTCGATCAGTTCCGGAACCAGTAATTGCAGGTACAGGGGCGGGTCGACCACGACCCTTATAAAATCAGAGGCAACGGGTCCGTCAGCGCCCTCGCCTACAAAAGATACCGAAAAAAAGCCAGGCTGGTTGAACGCCAGGCTGCAATCGGTGCTGCCCACGCAAACTTGATCCTGAAGTCCTGGATTCCGTTGCCAGAACACGTTATTGATCGCACCCTCGGGATTCAGCAGGATGCCCCTGAAATCGACGGTGCTACCGATGGGAACCGCAATCTCTTTTTGGCGCAATGCATCCGACGGCTGAACGATCTTTACATGAGTGCCGAAAACGCGTACTTCCCTGGTCGCGGGGCTCGGATCACGAAAGCCCACGCCATCGGTGGCCTGGCACAACACGGTGAAACGGCCCTCCGAATTGAAGGGAACCACGATCGTTTCGCCCCTGAATTCGCGAATCTGCCGATTGGCGTCGCCCCCGATCACCGCCCAATCGAATTGAATGTTTTGGCGATTCCCGCCGACCATGGCGGCCCGGAAAGTGATCTGCGAGCCCCTCCCTACATCCAGCGTCGTTTCTTCCGGCTCCACGATGATCGTATCCAGATCGCGATCCGGGACCACCAGCAGAAGATAGGAATCGGGCGTGGGGTCTCTTCGACCCAAACCATCCACGGCCGAACATAAGACGAGAAATGCGCCGGTCTCAAAAATGGTGATCGTGACTTCCTCGCCCTGGGTGGCCAAAAACACCTGTTGGGTTTCCGGGTCCACGATCAACCATTCGAAGGCAAAACCCGCGGCGCCGTCTGGGGTGGTCGCCCGAAAGCGCACGGGCTCGCCGACCTGAACCACCCGCGGTCCCCCCAACCTTGGGGGTTCCACGATCATCGTGTCCGGGGCGTCTCCCGAAATGAGGCCCAACACCTGAAAGTCGTCTAATTGTAGAATCTCGCAGGAATCGGGCGTGGAGGTATAGGTAACCGTAAAGTTGAAAGTCCCGGGCGGGACCTGCGTTCCGGGAATGGTAAAGCTGAAAAGCTCCCAGCCATCCTCCATCGCCTGAATTTGCGGTCTGACGGAGGAGAAAAACACGCGCTCGGTTTTGCCCGCCAAATCGGTGGAGATTCCACTCAACCTCAGATTGGGCATGAACTTGTTGCGTTTCTGAGTGATTTGTTCGTTAAAGGATCGGGCCTGAATGGAGACGGTAATTTCCGAAAGACCGATCGTACTTATTGACGGGGTCATGAGTTCCTTGGTTTTTGGAATACAGAAACCCTCGCTATCGAATCCGGTAATTTCCAAGTACCCCACGCCGCTGAATGCGTCGGAACGAAACACGTGTTGCCAACCGGGGAGACCGGGCGTATTGTCGTCTAAATCCCATCCCGGCAGGGTTTGCCCTTCAAAATCTTCAAAGAGCAGGAACACCCCTTGGTCGGTCTTGCCGAACGCGGCCGGCACGGCATAAGGAGCCTCGGCCGCGCACACCTCGGCGACGACCGCCGGTGCGCCCGGTTTGATTCCCAAAAACATGCTAAAGGCTATGACAAACAGCATGAAAGCTCCTTTATCGCGCTTGGAGGCAAGAGCCTTGTCTTGGCAAAAGAACCCGCCGAGGTGGCAACCATACGGCTTCAACCGCCAATTTTAAGACAATTCGATACCCGCGTTGGGTTGACTCTTCCGGATAAAAAAATGAACATCGAACACGAGATCTTCCGCGCATTTTTGACAAATCCAGATCCAGACATTCGAATGCTTTTCTAATTATAGCAAAATTTGAGCCGGCCCGAAAAGCCGGCTTCCCAATCGTCAGGCGCGGATTGAATGGTTGGTTGGCCGCCTCCCCGAACGAAACCCGGCCCATGCAGTTCGATTCTCACATCTTAACAAATATCCACAATGAAACCGCGTGCCAGACTTTCACCCTCAGGACGGAGGCCCAAGCGAAACCCGGGCTTGAACGCCGGAAAAGCCTCATCAAGCGCCCTTGAAATCGGGTGCGCGGCCTTCGAGAAAGGCGGTCAACCCCTCGCGGGTATCCTCGGTTGCGGCCAACATGCCGAACAAACTGGCTTCCAATCGCTCCCCATCCGCTTGGGGCAAATCGAAACCATGGTGGACCGCTTCCAAGGCGGCGCGTACGGCCAAGGGGCCCCGAGCAATAATTTTGCGGGCAATGGCGCGGCAACGGTCCAATAATTCTCCGGGCTCCACCACTTCATTGACCAGGCCTATGCGCAGAGCCGTATCGGCGTCCACCATTTCTCCGGTTAAAATCATGGCCAATGCGGCGCCCTTCCCGATGAGGCGCGGTAAGCGCTGGGTCCCGCCATAACCGGGAATCAGGCCCAGCTTCACCTCGGGCAACCCGAGTCGCGCCGTGGAGGAGGCCACGCGCAAGTGGCACGCGAGCGCCAGTTCACAACCGCCACCCAGTGCAAAACCATTTACCGCCGCGATGACCGGCTTGGGAAAATGTTCGATCCGCCTGAATACGGATTGACCGCGGGCCGCGACCTCCTTGGCCGAGGCCACGCCTAGTCGAGCCAGTTCCTTGATATCGGCGCCCGCCACGAAAGCCTTCTCGCCCTCGCCCGTGATAATCACGGCCTTTGCCTCGGCATCCTTTTCCAGCGAGGCGAAAGCCGTCTCCAACCCGTCGATCACCTGGCTGTCAAGAGCATTGAGGACCTTGGGCCGGTTGATGGTCAACCGGACGATCCCCTCGTGATTCTCCATGCGAATGAATTCCATAAATGTAAACAACTCCTTCCGAAGGATTCATTGGGGGAGCGCGACGCTACTCCGGCAGGGGCACATCACCGGTGATGGAGTAGCTCGTTTGAATGATGTCGTCGCTTTTATTTAAAACAAAGACAACCTTGGCGGTTTCCCCATAGGCCACATTTCCGTCGGCCACGCTTTGCTCCAGGCGATCGGATGGCTCATTGGCATAATAAACCCTTAGATAAACCTTCACGTTTCTCGCGCCCACGGGGCTGTTCACCCTTACGTCACACTCCACGCGGTAATGATCTTCAAAACGAAGAATGCGCTCCTTGGCGAGATAAACCGGATCGTCACTGGTATAAGTGCTTTCCTTAGGCGTGCCGATCATATTGCCCGAGCCCGCCTCAGATTCCGAAGCCGTACCCGTCACCGAGCCGCTGGATCGGTCATAGCTGGGCAAACTGTCATAGGAGTTGAGCTGGATCGACTTTTTGGCTTCTTCTGCTTCGGGTTCGGGCGCAAGGACCGCCTTCGCCGCCGCTTCCCGTTCGCGCTTTTCACGCAACTCACGGTTGAAGCTCTCGGTTTTTTCTTGATCCACCAACTTGGCCGGAATGCTGGAGGGCTCGCCATTGGGCAGGTTGAAATAACAAAGACGGCCCTTCATTTGAGGCGGGGATTTCACCTCCATCTTGCTGCCGTTGGTAAGCACCAGAAAGTAGCTGTCTTCCTGCATCATGAGGCACAGGCTCAGGATAATGGAAAAGAGCATAAGACCCCCTTCTAAACGGTGAAAGAACCTAGGCTCCTTCCCATTATACCCGAGCCGCCGGTAATGTTCAGGCGGAATTCCCTTCAGAGCGTCTTTTCAACCAATTGACAACTGTGATGCCATGCCATTCCCTTGAATACGGCCTGGCCGCCAAAATAGTAATCGGTATAGTTCAATCGAAACACTTCTTCAAAACCGAGGTTGTTGCACAACTGGTTCTGGGAGAAGAAGCTTGTGGCCATCCCCACGCATTTCTTGAACCCCTTCCGCCGGGCCACGTTGATGCTGGCCTCAAACAGTTTTTCGGCGATCTGGTTGCCGCCCAGATGCCTTTGAGGGGCGGTGGCGCGATAAAAGGCGTGATCCACGCCCCCCACGTTGATCAGAAACGCATCTCCCGGGACCACGGTGGATTGTCCGTACTTTTCGTAGAGGATTTCGAGCAGATTTAAAATAGGCGACAACTTATCGCTCAGTTTAAGAGCCGGCGCCAGGGGCTCGCTCATAAAGTCATGGCCAATGGAAAAGCCGACTACTGTCCCCGTGGCTTTGTCCTTGACGATTACCCCAGTCTCTTCTTCCATGGCACACTCGCAAAACCCCTCCGCGACCGGCCTCATTTCCTCGGGTTGCAGTTCCATCCGCAACGCCAAGGGTTCGTGATAGGCAAACACCCTGCAAACGGTGTCAATGGTTTGGTCCAAATCCCGCGAGGTCAACATCTCGTAGGAAACGGCCAAATGCTCTAGCGACAGGATCATTTCACAATCGAACATAGTTTCTTCCTTTTTTACTCAGAGTAGGGATTCGATCGATAGATAAATTCAACAGCATCAGGGCGGAACTGGTGATGGCCGACGCAACCGGAAACATCCCGGCAAGATAAATAGCTCAGGCCTGAACGCGGGCTTTTTTGCCCCGCGCGGTCATAAAGCTTTCGTCAACCAGCTTGACTTTGACGGGCACCTTAAAGCTCTGCAGCCGCTCTCGACAGTGCCGTTTGAGGCGGCGCGCGAACAGCTTGGGTTCCTCCTCGTGGGTCAGGGCAACCTTCGCGCAGACAATGGATCCCGTGATCGGATTGGGTTCCTTGTACACGGTGACGTCCTTGATGTTGTCCATCTCCAGGATCACGTTCTCCACTTCCTGCGGAAAAACCTTCTCCCCTCCCACATTGATCATTTCTGATTTGCGGCCGAGTATCCTCAGGTACTCGCCCTCGACCTCAACCGCGTCGCCGGTGTGGTACCAGCCATCCTCGCGAAAGGGGCTGGGAGCGTTGAGGTACCCCAGCATGGCCGACTCGGTCTTTACCTCCAGGATGCCATCGACCACACGGTGCTCGATGTCGAGCTTTAGCCAAAGGGAATCGGAGCTTCTGGATCGGGAGCGAAACACGCCCAACTCGATCAGGCCGTAGGTCTGCTGCAGCTTCACCGCGGGGAACAATTGGTGCAGCTTGGTCAGCGTGGCCTGGGGCATGGGCTCGGCGCCGTAGGTGATCACCTTCAGACTGCTCAGGTCATAGCGTCGGTAGGCCTCTCCGATCAGCATCAGGTTCAGAAATGTGGGCGAGGCCGGCAGCACCTCGATGCGATGGCGCTCGATCAACTCACAAATGGCTTCCGGAGATCGGTCCTGGACGGTAAATATAGGGCCACCGTTGGAAAGGCAGTGAAACAGGGTGTTCAACCCTCCCCAGTGGTCCCAGAGCAAGAAGTTCAACATACCGCGTGTCGGCCGCCGGGTTTGGAACTTTTTCAACAAACCCAGAAAGTCGTGAATCGCGGCCTTGGGACGCCCCGAGGAACCGGAAGTGAACAAAATCAACCCGGGATGGTTTCGCTCCCGAAGCCGTAAATGCAATTCATGTGGATCGGGAGACTCGACTTTTTCCAGCGTCCATCGGTCGTCCTCATCCAAACGGAAAATCGCCTCCGTCGCGGAAATGGCCAACATATCTTTTTTTACGGGCTCGGGGGACGTTCTGAGCATGGGCACAATGATGCAGTTGTGCTCGATAAGCGCCAATAACAGAGCCACCGACTCCGGTGAAAAATCGGCCTCGACAGCGGTCACCGTTCCCGGCGTCAGCATTTCCAGCAACCGATCCCGCCACAGGGCTATGGCCTCCAGCAACCACCTGAAAGAACGCGCCTCGCCCTTCCATACGATGGCATTATCTTCCCCGGCCTCTTCCCAGACGGCTTTCAAGAAGTCGATATGCATCAAGCGCCCCCCAAATACATCACCTGGCCGGTCACCATGCCGCTCGACGGACTGATAAAAAAATCCACCGCATTGGCGATGTCCTCATACTCTGCAAAACGGGAGATCGCCTGCCTCGCAATCAGTTTGTTCATCATTTCTTCGGGAACGTTCTTGATGAGATCGGTCTTGAGAGGCGGCGGACCTACCGTGTTCACGGTGATCCCATACTCCGCCAACTCCCGCGCCATCACCTCGGTCATGGTTACCACGGCGGCCTTGGATGCGGCGTACAGACATTCGCCCTCCAGCTTGAACGGAACCGCCAGAGAGGAAAAATTGACGATTCGGCCGCAGCTTCTTTTTTTCATCAGTTTGGCCGCTTCTCTTGCGAAAAGGAAGCTGCCCAGCACATTGGTTTCCAAAATTCGGCGGGCCGTTTCAAGCGGGGTCAATAACACATGGTTCATGGACGCAATGCCCGCGTTATTGATCAGAACATCCAACCTTCCGAAATTCTTCCGGATGAAACTAAAAATTTTTTTAGCTTTTTTCTCATCCGCCACATCCGCCTCGAAATGATGGTAATGCTCATGTTCGAAATCGGTTACACCTCTACTACAACCTATAACCCGATGATTCGCGTTCAGGTAATGTTCCGCGAGATGACGCCCAATTCCTTTTCTGGAACCCGTAATTACAAAAACCTTTTCAGTCATTGTCTTCTTCATTGAGAAGAGATTGGATGTATTCGGAAAGAGTCTCGATGGAGTGAAAAGGGCTGCGTTTCCGCGAGAGCGCCTTTTCATCGGCCAGGGATAAGCTCACCTCCAGCTCATCTTCGAGCTGCTGCTCTACCTCCGTAACGAAATTGACTAGGCCCAACGAGTCCAGCCTGCCGCCCCTGCCGAACAGAACCATTTGCGGATCTTTCTGAAGTTGTTGAACCGGCGGCAGTTGCTCATTCACCTCGTCAACCGCGGCGTAGATCACATTCAATATTTTACTGGCCAATACCATTAAACGCTCCTCCTCGATTCGAAGCACGATCAAAAGATAAACTATACTAGTAATCAAGAAATTTGGAAAGTATTTCTTATAGATTTTTGATGAGCCCAATCAAACTATCAAAAGCTCAAAAGAGAGCTCGGTTTATTATTTACAAAAAACACTAAAAAGACAGCGGTTGGGTAAGTTTATTTTTGCACGCGAAACCAAACATTTTCACACTTAGAAAAAATTACGTTTTCGGAATTTTAGGCTACCGGCCACAGGAATGCGGCAGCCTCATCAAATCCGTCTCTTTACCCATTTCCGCATTTTTTTCGAGGCTCCTCATCCCTCCCGTGCCTGGGCCTTTTTAAGCAAAGAAAATTGGTGGAGAAAGGGACGTGAATCCTATGGTTGACAATACAAGCATCCAAAACTTATGATATCAGGGACTTAATCCTAGCTTTATCAGCATTACGTCATCCCGGTTCCATCGACTGTATTGTTATTGATCGCTAGAATGACGAAGGATCGGCAACCTATGCGGGGATTCATTTCTGTTTTCATTTGCATCTCGTTCGGTTTCATGGCTTTTTCTCAGGATGCTCAAGAGGAAGAGTTACTCTCGGATTTGAACCTGGAAGACCTGCTGAATATTGAGGTTACGGTCGCCTCCAAATCCGAAGAAAAAATTGCGGACGCCCCTTCCAGTGTGACAGTTTATTCACGGGTGGAAATCCAGAACATGGGCATTCACACCCTGGATGAGTTTCTTAATTTCATCCCGGGTTTCCAGGCCTCGCGCGATGTGGAGGACAGCCAAACCTCCGCCGTATATTCGCGCAACCTCTCCAGCGGAAATCTATCATACCACGTTCTAATTCTGGAAAACGGCGTTCGCCTAAATGACCCGCACACCGGGGGCGGCACCTTCTTTTCCCGCTACCTTTCCTTGGACAACATAAAACAGATCGAGGTCATCCGCGGCCCGGGCTCGGCATTATATGGGTCCAATGCGTTCCTCGGCGTCATCAACATCGTGACCGTGGACGAGGAGAACGACGTCAAATTTTCGGCGGGCAGTCTGTCATCCAGGCGCATTTCCGCCAACTTCGCCAAGGACCTGGACAACTGGCGTGTGTCCGCTTTTGTCAACGCGTTCCGCGACGATGGGGAGGAGTACCAGAGCTTACCCAACCGGAGAGAGTTGTTTCCTTTTGACGGCACCAACTTTCAAAAGCTGCCCAAGGATCCGCGCGAAGGATTCGAAGCCCAGGCACAGGTCCGCTTTCGGTCCCTGGAGCTCACCGGCAGGTTTCGGGAGACCAATTTCAAGGACTTTTTTCAGTTCGGGGGCTTTGCCGAGGGCATTAACCGCTACGAAAACACCCATTCCTATTTGGGCCTGCGTTATGAGGCGGTGGCCACCGGACGCAATAAGCTCCATCTTTCCGGCGCATGGGTTCACGGCACCAACGACGGCCTGGCCCTGCTGGTTCCCAGGAATGACGTTTTTCCCTATGGCGATTTCATCGGCGGTCCGATCCAAGAATATACGGGCAAGAATATCAGCATCGACCATCAATTCAGCATCAATCCCGCCAATGAATTCCGGGTGGGGGCCACCTACCGCGAGGCTCGCAATGATAGGGCCGACAGCCTTTTCAACTATATTCCGGGTCCGGTTTCCACATTTCTAGGCGAGCCCACGGTGGTCTCCGAATTTAATGATTCCTCGGTTACGCGCAAGGTGGTGGGCGTTTACATTCAAGACCAGCACAAATTTGGCCAATCGCTGAAAGCGGTAGTCGGCGTGCGTTACGACGATTACAATGATTTTGGGAACTCAACCAACCCGAGAGCCGCCCTTATTTATTCCACACCCATCAACGCCAAGTTCAAGGTGATGTATGGCCAGGCGTTTCGGGCGCCCTCGCTCAACGAGCTGTACAATCGAAACAACCCGCTTACGGTGGGAAACCCCAACCTCAAGCCTGAAAAGGTAGAGACTATCGAGGGCGCATACGTTCAAATTCACCGCGCCTTCCAGTCCACCATCACCTATTTCAACAACAAGATAACCGATGTCATCGGGTTGGGCCCCACCCCCGCGGGACCCCGCCTGTACATTAACGGCGCCGAACTGGATATCAAAGGTCTCGAGTTCGAGTTGCAGGCCGCAATTTCCGAGCATGTGCTGCTGAGGGCCACCTATTCCAAAATCCTGGATGGTGAAATCAACAATACCCCCAATGAATTCGGATCGTTTCTACTGAATTTCAACTTCCCCAAGGTGAACTTCAACATCAACGGCATCTTTCGGGACAACCTTCAAATTTGGCCCAGCCAGGGCGCTTATTGGGTGGGTAATGCCAAGTTGCGTTTGGAGCTCGCGCCCCGCATCTCTATATTCGCGACCGCTCTCAACTTATTCGACGAGGATTACAGAACCACCTCCGCCAGCCATCCCAGTGGAATCCCGGAAAGGGGCGCGGTTTATCATATCGGAGCCTCTTGGCAGCGCTAGCCACTCACGGCCTATGCTTGATGGCGGATTTAGCGAAATTTCCACCGCGCGGATTCTTCCTTTACCGGCGCGTTTTATTCCAATAGAATAGGTCGGTTCGAGATATGATCGCATCCGAGTGGGGGGGACCGGCGTGGCTACCTATGACCCAACCGACATTGAGCCCAAATGGCAGGCGTATTGGGAGGAACGGAAAACCTTCCGAACTCCTGAAAAGCTGGAAGGGCCCAAATTTTACGTTTTGGATATGTTCCCCTACCCTTCCGGCGCGGGCCTTCACGTGGGTCACCCCGAGGGCTATACGGCAACCGATATCGTAGCCCGCTTCAAGCGGGCCCAGGGTTTTAATGTGCTGCATCCCATCGGTTGGGACGCCTTCGGCCTGCCCGCGGAACAATACGCCATTCAGACCGGAACCCACCCCGCGGAAACCACCGCCAAAAATGTGGCCAACTTCGAACGGCAACTGCGCGCCCTGGGCTTTAGTTACGACTGGGAACGAGAGGTGAACACCACCGATCCCGAATATTATCGTTGGACCCAATGGATTTTTCTGCAGCTTTACAAACGTGGCCTTGCCTATGTGGCGGAGGTTCCCGTCAACTGGTGCCCGGCGTTGGGAACCGTGCTGGCTAACGAGGAAGTCATCAACGGCCGTTCGGAAAGGGGCGACCATCCGGTCATCCGCAAGCCCATGAAGCAGTGGATGTTGCGCATCACGCAATACGCGGACCGGCTCTTGAACGGCCTGGAAAACCTTGATTGGCCTACTTCTATCAAAGAAATGCAACGCAACTGGATCGGTCGCTCCATGGGCGCGGAGATCGATTTCAAACTTGCCGGTCAGCCCGGCAATCTGCGGGTCTTTACCACTCGGCCGGATACCCTTTTTGGCGCCACGTACATGGTTTTGGCCCCCGAGCACCCTCTGGTTTCCACCCTGGTTTCCCCCGGTCAAAGAAACGAGGTCGAGGCTTATGTGGAAGCGGCCAATAAGAAATCCGATTTGGAGCGAACCGAGCTGGACAAGTCGAAGACCGGCGTGTTTTTAGGAGCCCATGCCATCAACCCCGCCAATCAAGAGCCCATTCCCATTTGGGTGGCCGACTATGTTTTGATGACCTATGGCACCGGCGCAATCATGTCCGTGCCGGGACACGACGAGCGCGATTGGGATTTTGCAAAGACCCATGGCCTCCCCATCATCGAGGTCGTCAGCGGGGGGAATGTGGAAGAGACCGTGTACAATGGGGATGGCTTACTCGTGAACAGCGGCTTTTTAAACGGCGCGGGGGTAGACGAGGCGAAGGAAAAAATGATTGCCTGGCTCGAAAGCGAACGCCTGGGCAAGCGGTCTATCAATTACAAATTGCGCGATTGGCTGTTCTCCCGGCAGCGCTATTGGGGAGAACCCTTTCCCATTGCCTATGACCAAAACGGTGAGCCCCATCCCCTACCGGAACAACAACTCCCCATTTTGCTGCCCGAGCTGGACGACTATCAGCCGCCTCAATCCGACATGCCGGTTCCTCCGCTGGGCAAGGCCGAGGATTGGGTCCATTTTCAGGATGAGAAGGGCAATTCCTGGACCCGTGAAACCAACACCATGCCGCAATGGGCGGGCTCCTGCTGGTACTATCTGCGCTACGTGGATCCCCACAACCAGAATGCGCCCTGGGACCTGGAAAAAGAGCGCTATTGGCTTCCCGTGGATCTCTACGTGGGAGGCGCGGAACATGCCGTTTTACATCTGCTCTACGCGCGTTTTTGGCATATGGTCCTTTTCGACGCCGGCCTGGTATCCACCGAGGAACCCTTCAAGAAGCTGGTCAACCAGGGCCTGATTACCGCCTTCAGCTTTAAGGACGAATCCGATCGTTACGTCCACGCGGACCTGGTCGACTTCGACGGCAATCGCGCGCTCCACAAGGAAAACGGCGAACGCCTCCAGTTTCAGGTAGAGAAAATGTCGAAGGCCAAGGGAAACGTGGTCAATCCCGATTCCATTATCGACACCTACGGCGCGGACTCCTTCCGCCTGTACGAGATGTTCATGGGCCCGCTGGAAATGTCAAAACCCTGGAACACCCAGAGCATCGAGGGCGTGCGCCGCTTCTTGGAGCGCACCTGGCGACTGGTTTTCGATGAAGAGGCTCTGGAGTTGCGCCGGGATTTGGAACCCGGCTTCGGGTCGGCGGAAACCGAAAAGTTGCTTCATAAAACCATCAAGGGCGTCACCGAGGACATCGAGGCGTTGCGCATGAACACCGCGATCAGCAAAATGATGGTATTGGTCAATGCCCTGACCAAGGAAGAGACCAAACCACGCGAGAGCATTGAGGCGCTTCTCAAGCTATTGGCGCCCTTTGCGCCCCATATCTGCGAGGAGCTTTGGGAGGCACTGGGTCACGGGCGCTCCATTTCCAAGGAACATTGGCCGAGCTACGATCCCAGCCTTTGCCGAGACGATATGGTGACTATCGTCGTTCAGGTCAACGGTAAGAAACGCGATGCCTTCGAGGTCGAGGCCCAGGCTGACAAGGAAGGGGTCCTACAAGCGGCCAAGGAGCTGGACAAACTACGGCCCTACCTGGAAAACAGCGTGATCCTCAAAGAAATTTTTGTGCCCAAACGCCTGGTCAACCTCGTGGTCAAGCCCAAACCCTAAGCTAAGTAGGCCGTTTTTTCCTTAAAGCCAAAACACCTCCACCTTTTTGGCAGAAGGATTCGGGATGCGCTTTCCCTGGCGGGCCGCGCCTTTGGCTGCAAGGCGTCACGGGCTGTTTCCCGGAGCACTACATATATTTTTGCGTGCCCGCATGGACGCTTGGCGCTGACAACCCTTACGAGCGCCGAAAGTATTACCACCCAATCCCCCAAGGATCGGGCAGAGCCTAATCCACGTCCGCATTTTTTACGGTCTCTTTCGGGAAGGGGGTCAAAAAAGGCCGCCTCGCGGCGGCCTTTCGGTTATTGCTGGGTTTGAGCCAATCCTATTGGCGGCCCGCCTTAAACGGCGTCACGGATACGGTTACCTCGTCGGTATCGTTGCCGCCTCTGCCGTCGCTGACGGTCAAACGGAAGACGAGCTGTCCGCCCAATTCCGCTTCGAAGGTCGGGTTTGCGGTATCGGCGCCGACAAGCGTCACCGCCTGGCCACCCACCTGTTGCCATGAATAGGTCAGCGTGTCGCCGTCGGGATCGAAGGAGCCCGAACCATCCAAGGTGACGGTGCCCGGCGTGCGCAGCACTTGGTCGGCGCCGGCGTTGGCAACTGGAGGATTGTTCTCGGGTTCAACCGGATTCACGGTCACGGTTACTTCCTGGCTGACGCTACCCTCGGAGTTGGTTGCGGTCAGGGTGTAGGTCGTGGTCTCGCTGGGTGCCAAAACCAAGCTGCCCGAGGCATTCACCTGGCCAAAACCGGAGAGAGTTACCGTTTCCGCGAATTGGGTGCTCCAGGAAAGCGTCGTGAATTCACCATCGAGAATCGTCTCCGGAATCGCGGTGAAGAAATCGATCACCGGATCAGGCGTCGGCGGAATCACGATGGGATTGACGGTTACCGTTACGCTCTGGGAAACGGAACCACTCTCGTTGGTCGCCGTAATGGTGTACTCGGTGGTTTCCGTCGGCGATACGAGCAAGGTGCCCGAAGGAGGCACGAGGCCAATGCCGGAAATGCTCACCTCGGTTGCATCGCTCGTGCTCCAGGAAAGATTGGCCAATTGACCCTCGTCGATGGTGGACGGTGTGGCGAGGAAGGACTGAACGGTGGGCATGGGAATCGGCGCGGCTTCCATGGAAATGCCCACCGAATCGCTGCCCGTTTCCCCGAAGCTGTCGCGGACAACCAGTTGGAACGAGTAGGACTCGCCGGCCCGACCCTCGAAACTGGTCACGGCCGAGGTAGAGTCGCTCAACACCACCGAGGGTCCGTTGGTTTGGATCCACTTGAAGGTAATGGCGTCGCCCTCGGGATCGCTACTTGCCGAGCCATCCAGAGTAACAGTGCCCTCGGGCACGTTGACGCGGGAGTCGCCGGCAACCGCGATCGGCGCGGTGTTTCCGCGGCGCGCGGTACGCGTCAGGATTTCGTAACGGATAGCCGGAATGTTCACCGGCGTCAGTTGGTCGTTCACCGAATAGCGCGCCTGGTTCCAGGAACCGAAGCGCAGGCCGGTGGTGTACCGGTTCTTGTCGTCTCTGTTGACCAAAAGGGATTCGTTGAGCTCGGCTTTCAGATACCAGGCCAATTCATCCCTGATGAGCACGTCCAATTCAAGCGCCGCGCCCAGGTCGGCATCGGTCACGCCGTCGATGCTGGATACATGACCGCCAAGGTCTACCCGGCTACCGACGCTGAAGCCGAAATTCAACCCAATCTGCGAGGGCACATGAACATAGGATTCCTGCACAAAGGCGGAACTGGTCGCCAAGGGCGTGGTCGCCACGATATCGCCATCCGCGAAGGGCACCGTTCCGAATACGCCGATCCGGCCCACATCGAACAACCAATCCGCCATGAGGGCGCCTTGGCCGATGCGAGCGGTGTCGAGACCTTCCAGGCTGGCCCATTTATAGGATCCCGCCGCGGCGATCTGAAAGCCGCCGTTTTTGTAGACGCCGCCGACATCAACCTGGCCTTCCTTGCGCAGATCGTAATGGGAGTAATCGCTTTGCACCTGCAAGGCGAACTTTTCACCCACGGGCCGGAAAAACAGGCCACGGGCCTGACCGACGAGATCATCGGTATCGGTGCCCAGACCCACGCTCACGCCGGTGTACTGGCCCAAACGCAGATGGGCGGCCACGCGGGCCGGAAGGTTCTCTTCCAAATGCTTGTAACGCGCGTCCATTTTGGCCGTCGCGCTGTCAATACGCTTGTCGAGAGCATCCTGGAAGCCCTTGAACTGGTTTTGCAGTTCCGTGAGCTTTTGCATGATTTTTTCGTTGTTCTGAAGCGCCTCTACCTGCTTTGCGGGAAGGTCTCCACAGAACAGCTCGATCAGCCGCTTGTAGGAAACCTTGGTGCGGACACCCGCCTCGGTTTCATAGAGCGTCAGAGAGGCGCGGCGATTCTGGAAACGGCCTTCTCGGGTCGCGTTGTCATGGTCCCGAGCAATACCTTCCCCGGATGTCTTGATCTTGCCTTGTTCGACGCCCTTGGAAACCAAATAGGCCTTGACGCTATCCGCCCTCCTCAGGCTCAAGCGCTTGTTGTACTCGGCACTGCCCAGA